>JABDOU010000046.1 GCA_013043085.1 Acidimicrobiia bacterium | reverse complement strand
GTTGACTCCGGCATCGACGCTCTTGAGGATCGTGCCATTGCGACCGGCTGCCCAGGCCTCGGTCGCCGATCCGAATGAAACGCCGTTCAGGTGATCGCCCGTTCCCGATACTCGAGGGATCCAGGTGGCGCCGCCGTCGGAAGTCGTGAGAACCATCCCGGACCTCCCGGTGGCGATGCCGGATAGTGGGTCGGCAAAATCAACGGCGTAGATGTCATCAGTTGTCCCCGAGACCTGCGGGATCCAGGTTGCACCCCCGTCGACGGTTGCGAGAATTGTCCCGTCCTTTCCGACTGAATATCCGATGGTCGCCGAAGGAAAGTCGACGTCAAACAAATCCACGAGCGTCGGGGTCTGAAGCGACCATGATGTCCCGCTGTTTGACGTTGAGATGATCACACCAGCTTTGCCGACAGCATGGCCGACATTGGCCGAGCTGAAGGAAACTGCGTTCAGATCCTGACTCGTCCCGGTTGCACCCCCGGACGACCACGAACCACCGCCGTCAAAAGTGCGGAGGGTGGATCCGTTCCTACCGACCGCGTATCCAGTGACGGCATCGACCGGAAAATCGACGGCAAAGCTGTCCTCGAGGGTCGGTAGATACTGCGGTACCCAGGTGGCTGCCTCGGCCGGCGCCGCGACGAAGAGCAGCTGGCCGAGCACCATCGCGAGGGCGGTGATCAGGACTGCGGCCTTTTCGAAAACGTCCCGGTTTCGACGGCCGCGTTGCCTTCCTCGCGCGACAGACATCAGGCGGCCCGCTGGGCCGAATGCCCGATCCTGCCATCCTCCGGTTCGCTGCTGAGCGGCACGCGAATCTCAAAATGGGTCTCGCCGTCGACTCGGCGGTACGAAATGCTTCCCCCCATGCCCTCGGTGAGTGCATGAACGATCGACAGGCCAAGCCCGACCGACTCCTTGGTTGCGGTTTGATGCCCCTGGTGAATGAACCGCTCGAACAATCGATCTTCGAGTTCCTGGGGGACCCCGGGGCCATCGTCGATGACCGAGCACACGTAGGTGCGCCCCTCGGTCCTCCCCTCAATCCTGATAGTTGAACCCCCGTATTTACGAGCGTTCGAGAGCAGATTGCGGATGAGCTGGCGCAGTCGCAACCGGTCGGCCCGGACCACCCCGGGCTCGCAGTCGGCCGAGAACACTTCGCCCGACAGCAAATGCGGTTCGATGGTCTCGGTTACGGCTTGCTGAATATCGATGTCCTCGAACGCGAAGTGGAGGGCTCCCGAGTCGAGCCGGGCGGTGGTGAGAAGGTCCTCCACCATGCGGGCAAGATCGTCCGACTGGCCGATGATGATCGACAGCAAGTCATTGGCTGATTCATTCTCAGCGATGACCGGGTTCTCCGAGAGAAGTGTGGACAGGCCGATAATCGAAGTCAATGGCGTTCGGAGTTCGTGGGATGCATTGGCCACAAACTCTTCCCGGGCCTGATTGAGCTGCCGGGCGGCATCCAGACGCGTCTCGAGATCGGCTTGTCGCTGCTGGCGTTTCAGGAGCTCTCGGTAGACCAGGATGACGGCGAGCGGAATCAAGAACGCAACGAGAAACCGAGAGAAGTCGCCAATCCGACCAAGCCATGCGTCCGATTGTTCGACCTCCAGAGCGATTTCCTGGCGTACGTCGACCAGCGCACCAGAGACGTCCTGGAAAGACTGGTCCAGTGCCAAGAGTGCGTCCGGAGCAAGGTTGCTCTCACCGAGCCCATCGATGATCGTCTGTGAATGCGTGACAAAATGATCAGCGGAAGAGGCCAACCGTTCGCTGAGGTGACCAGATTCCCGCAATTGTCTCAGGCCGGCTTCCATATCAGCGAGTGCTTGACGTGCCTCAGAGAGAGAGATGGCCCGTGGCTGGCTGCTGTTGGTTCCGAACTCCAGATCCACCGCCATCGTATGAGCTGCCAGTGCGAGTTGGGCCCGAACCACGGTCGAAGCCCGCAATGTCTCATCCGCGTCGTGCAGAGCCGACGCGTTCTTGGTTATCTCTTTGGTTCCCAGGGCAACAGCGAACACCACACCCAGGATTGCGAGGAGGGCGACAGCAGAAAACAGCGCGAGACCAAGACTGCGGTCCCACTTCAGGCGGAGAGCGTTACGCGGCCGGCGGCTGGGAGGCACGGCGATGCTTGTTGAGTTGCGAGAATACCTTCACAGGTTTCTATCGGCCCCATAGCGCATTGCATTGAGGTTCACTGCTTGGCAGATACTGGAGAGTTGCAGGTCGAATCAGGCGGTCACAGGGTTCGATCGTGGCAGGAACGGCTCGATTGCACGGCGGATCTCGGAGGGCCGGAACGGCTTCGAAACAAAACCGCGTGCGCCGGCATCCTGGGCACGTTGAGCGCCATCGGATTCACCATGAGCGGTAACGATGACCACCGGAATATCCCTGGTCGCCGGGTCCTGTTGTACGAGCTCCAGGAGTTCCCAACCGTCCATCTTGGGCATTGCCAGATCAAGCAAAACGACGTCGGGTCGCAGTTCTCGAACTAGCTGGAGCCCCTTTTCGCCATCGTTCGCCGCCTCGATTCGCACGGGCCAGCCGGTCAAAGAGGCCCGCATGACCTGGATGATCGAATCCACATCCTCAATAATCAGCACGACGGCCTCGACATTATCCATAGTTCGTCTATCGGCTCGTGACAGCCACATGGTGAACGATTTCGCACGGCAGTTTCCGGAGCCGTCGACGAGGCTCGGCGTGCCGACGGGCAGGCATCTCAACAGAGACCGCTCGCTGCCCATACACATAACGTGAACCGAACCTGACTGTTCTAAGTCTCAGGTCAGCTTCTTAGGCTGGCGTCTCGCGGAAGGGCGAGCTCGAAGATGCTCTCGCCACCTTCGTAGCGGTATGTGACATCTCCACCCATCATCTGGGCGAGTTGTCGAGAAATAGCAAGGCCCAGTCCAAGCGAACCTGTCACGCCCACCGCGTTGTGCGCGCGTTGATAGGGTTCAAAAATTCGCTCGCGGTCATCTTCCGGAATGGGATCGCCATTGTCGCAAACGATGACCTTCGCCGCCTCTTCATCGCTCTGGATTGTCACCAGGATGGTATCGCCACCGTAACGGAGCGCGTTGGAAATGAAGTTGCGAATGATTTGCCGCACTCGGTCCGGATCGCCGATGGCGTAGACCGCCTCTCCCTCGAGATCCACATTCGCAACCTGGTCATCGTCGAATGCTTCGAACACCTGGGACGCCTGAGCTCGCAGGTTGATCGGAACGACGGCGACGTGCAGCTTTCCGATGTCGGCCTTTGCCGCGACCAGTAGGTCGTTGACGATGTTTGTCAGATCCGTACCCTGTTGTACGACCCGCTCCAGAAACTCTGCATGCTCCTCCTGGCTGAAATTGTCGCCGGCGTCGCGCAGGATTTCGCCGAAGCCAACAACGGCCGTGAGTGGCGTACGGAGTTCGTGGCTCACGGTTGCCAGGAACTCGTCTTTGGATCGAACGAGCTCTTCTAACGACTCCCGGGCCAACTCGCTTTCCCAGAAAGCACCAATCATCGTGGCAGCGGTCGTGAGAAGTGACATGTCCTCATCGGTCCAATCACGAACAACCTGACTGTCCGCAAATCCAATGAGTCCCACCCACTCATCGCCGGTGAAAATCGGAATGTTCAACTCTGACTTGAGTGGGAACGGATCGGC
>JABDOU010000029.1 GCA_013043085.1 Acidimicrobiia bacterium | reverse complement strand
TCGGGTCCCGCGCTCTCTACCCATCGTCAGATAATCCCAGGGCACGGCGTCGGCGTATCGTGAGGCCGTGGTAGTGAACAGCCAGAGATCTGCCGCCCCCATCAGCTGGGCTGCACGCTCGTGGTTTTCCGTTTCAACGGAATCGATGTCGGGAGCGTCCAAGAGGGCCAGGCCGGGAACCATCGTTGGCTCGGTGGCGATGTGCAGGGTTCCCGCTTGCGGAACCGATCCGGTGGAGCGTGGGAGATCTGACAACAACCCGTCTTCGCCGCCAAACCAGGATTCGTCGTCGGGATGACATACCAACACCGGGGCTCTGGTCGTAGGACGCAGCACACCGGCCTCGCTGACATTGCGGCCCACGATCGAGTTCACGACGGTGGATTTTCCCGATCCTGTGCTTCCTGCCACGACCACGAGCAGAGGTGCATCGAGTCTTCCCAGGCGAGGAATCAGGTAGTCGTCGATCTGATCAATCAGCTGATCGCGTTCGATGAGGGCATCGGCGTGACCGGGAGCCGGGAAATCCAGTGGAGCGTCCGCCAGAGCGGCCCTCAGAGAGGTGAGCACATCAATCATGACCGCCGAACAGTAGCAACTTGAGTTACTGGAAACGTTTGAAGGGGCAATGGGGCGGGGTAATGGATGACATAGGCGCAACGCAGCCAGGGGGTTGGACAAGAATGCGTTGCATCACTTGGGACGAGCCGCCCGAGGGGCAGGCCCGGCCACCGCCGGATCGGCCGTGGGCACATTATTGCGATTGTAGAAACATGAGGATAAATCTGAGTATACTATACTCAGATTTTCTAATAGACCACTGTAACAAAGCCACGCAACGATCAGCACACCTGATCACCAGACAAGAAGGGAACGACGAGACCAGATGGATCTCAACAAGATGACTCGCCGCTCGCAGGCCACGGTGCTGGCTGCTCGCGAACTCGCTGCATCGGAAAACCATTCGGAAGCAGGCACTATTCATCTTCTGCTGGCCCTGCTCGGTGACACCGACGGACTCACCTATCCCGTGCTGAACAAGCTCGGTGTGCAGCCGGCGACGTTGCGTGCTGTGATCGACCGGGAGCTGGCGCGCCTACCGAAGGTCTACGGAGACGCTGAGGTCGGATTTTCCTCAGACCTCGTGAGGACTCTCAATGAGGCTGACAAAGAGCGTGAGTCGTTTGACGACGCTTACATCTCAACCGAACACCTCCTGATCGCGCTGGCCAAAGACAAAGGGGTTGCCGGTGACGCGCTTCGTACTGCAGGCGTGGATGGCGAACGCATTTCGGAAGTCGTAAAAGACGTGCGGGGAGCAACAACCATCACAACCCAGGATCCAGAAGGTACCTTCAACTCGCTCGAGAAATACGGATACGACCTCGTCGCCGCAGCTGCGAACGGCAAACTCGATCCGGTCATCGGCCGTGACGATGAGATTCGACGCGTCATCGAGGTGCTTTCCCGCAAAACCAAGAACAATCCTGTGCTGATCGGAGAACCGGGCGTAGGCAAGACTGCCATAGTTGAGGGGATCGCCCAGCGTATGGCCGACGGCGACGTTCCCGAGAGTCTCAAGACCAAACGCCTCATCGCAATCGACCTGCCTGCCTTGATTGCCGGAGCCAAATACCGGGGCGAGTTTGAAGAACGCCTCAAAGCAGTCCTCGATGAGATCAAAGCCGCCGAAGGCAACATCATCACGTTCATCGACGAACTCCACACCGTGGTCGGCACCGGAGCAGGGGAAGGCTCCATGGACGCAGGCAACATGCTCAAACCGATGCTGGCACGCGGCGAACTCCACATGATCGGAGCCACGACCCTCGACGAGCATCGCAAATACATCGAGAAGGACCCTGCTCTCGAACGTCGATTCCTCCCGCTCCTCGTCGAAGCTCCGAGCGTCGAAGACACCATCAGCATCCTGCGAGGACTCAAAGAACGCTATGAGGTACATCACGGGGTTCGAATCACCGACGGAGCAATCATCGCTGCAGCCATCCTGTCTGATCGATACCTCCCGGCTCGTCAGCTCCCCGACAAGGCCATCGATCTCATCGACGAAGCCGGAAGCCGGTTGCGCATCGTGCTCGATTCGATGCCAGAAGAAATCGATGTCTTGAGCCGCCGCTTGCGACAGCTCGAGATTGAGCGAGCAGCATTACAGAAGGAAAGCGACAAGGGCTCCCTCGAACGACTGGCAAACCTCGAAAAGGACCTCTCCAACGTGCAGGAAGAGATCGACAGCCTCACCGCTCAATGGACGGTCGAAAAGGAAGCCATCGGTCACATCCAGACCACAAAGCAGGAGATCGAAGAAACCAGGGCAGAAGCGGAACGGGCCGAGCGCCACGGCGACCTGGAACGAGCTGCAGAGCTACGTTACGGAGACCTACCGACCCTCACGAAGCGCTTAGAGGAGCAGCAGCAAGCGCTGACCGAAATCCAAGAGAACGGCTCGTTGCTCAACGAGGAGGTCGACGAATCGGACGTCGCGTCTGTCGTTGCGCGATGGACCGGCATTCCCGTTTCCCGCCTCATGGAAGGTGAGGTCGAAAAGCTCGTTCACCTCGAAGGCCTGCTACACGAGCGCGTTGTCGGACAGGAAGAAGCCGTACGCGCAGTTTCGAATGCAATTCGACGCTCCCGCGCTGGACTCTCCGATCCCAACCGACCGATCGGGTCGTTCCTCTTTCTTGGCCCAACGGGCGTTGGAAAAACCGAACTGGCTCGAGCACTGGCGGAGTTCCTGTTCGATGATGAGCGAGCAATGGTGCGAATCGACATGTCCGAGTACATGGAGAAGCACGCGGTGAGTCGGCTCATCGGCGCCCCACCGGGCTACGTCGGGTACGACGAAGGCGGCCAACTCACCGAAGCCGTTCGACGACGCCCATACGGTGTCCTGCTGTTGGACGAGATCGAAAAGGCACATCCCGATGTGTTCAATGTTCTCCTCCAATTGCTCGATGATGGCCGCCTGACGGACGGACAGGGACGGACAGTGGATTTCACAAACACGGTCTTGATCATGACCTCGAACCTCGGCTCAGAGTTCATCACCGGTGACATCGATGATGAGATCGTCAAGAGCCGGGTCATGGAAGCGGTCAACAACAACTTCCGACCCGAATTCATCAACCGGATCGACGAAGCACTCGTATTCCGCCGCTTGACTCCCGAAGATCTCGCTCTGATCGTCGACATCCAGCTCGAACAGCTTCGTCAGCGCCTGGAGGACCGGTCTATCCACCTCGACATGACCGAACACGCAAAGGCGTGGATGGCTCGGGAGGGATACGATCCGAATTATGGCGCCAGACCACTCAAGCGCCTGATTCAGACAGCGTTGATAGATCCTCTGGCACTTTCCCTTCTGGAAGGCAACATCCTGGAGGGCTCGGTCGTCAAAGTCGATGCAGGCGATGACGGTCTGATCATCTCGGATTGAGACGGTAGACCACTGAAAATGGCCGGGACTACCACCCTCGGTAAGGCCGCGAAATCAAAGGTTCTTGTTTACAGCGAACTGCCCAACCTCTAATGTGGCCAAATGGTGGACTTAACCTGAGGAGGTAATCCCGTGATTGACGACTTCGTCGACTCACTATCTAACTCGTTATCCGGAGTCGGTAGCGCCATTGGCGAATGGCTACCCCGGATCGTCGCTGCCCTACTGGTTCTGCTGGTAGGCCTATTTATCGCTCGATGGATTCGCCGCATCGTGAAGCGGGTCCTGGAGACTGAGGCCGTTGCCGGCTTTGTCGACCGAATCGGTATCGGGGGTGCGGTGCGCGACTCCGGATACTCGGTAGCCGACGTCGGCGCCCGGATTGTCTATGGCTTCCTGGCTCTGGTCGTGCTGCTGGTAACCAGCCAAACGCTGGGTATCGACGCACTCACGGACCTTCTCCAGACCTTGATTGCATGGTTGCCACGATTGCTGGTTGCACTGATCATCCTGGCCGTTTCTGCGCTGGTGGCAGACTTCGTCGCCAATCTGGTGCGCCCGTGGGCCGATCGGAAGGGCTTCAGCTGGGTTGACAACGCCATCCGGCTGGGCATCATCATCTTCGGTCTACTGACCGCCCTCGACTATCTGGGCATAGGTGCTATCACCAATACCCTCTTCACAGTCGTCAGCGGAGCCGCAGGCCTCGTGATCGCCATCGCCTTCGGCGTTGGTGGGATCGATACCGCCAAGCGTTGGTGGGAGAAGTACGCGGGACCACCTGCGTAGCTTCAGCCCTCCTCAAGCAGAAAGGCCCCGCTTCGGCGGGGCCTTTCTGATTTGGGCTTCGGCGCCACGGGCGCGATCGGCAGCTGGCCACACTCGTGACCGGGCGTCAGCCTGCCGTGACCGGTTTGCGGATCAGTTCGAAGTTTGACGTGATGCAGGTGCCTCCGCCGCGTCTGACGAACGGTTGGCCCGGAACCAGGCAATGGTTCCACCCGCCGCAATCAACAAGGCGATCCATCCGTTGCGGCTGAGTCCGGCCAGGCGGAAACTCGTATCGATCCTCAACAGCTCCATACCAAAACGGATCAGTCCGTATCCGGCGAGATAGATGAAGAACAAACTACCGCGACAATATGCAACACGCTTGTCGACCCAGAGGATGAAACCGACGAGCGCGAGGTTGAGCAGTGACTCGTATAGGAAGGTTGGGTGGAACGTTTCGAACTCTGAGAATCCGGCGACACGATGTTGAGGAGCAATCTCCAACCCCCACGGCAGATCGGTGGGCTTTCCGTAGAGCTCCTGATTGAAGTAGTTCCCCCACCTACCGATCGCCTGTGCAAGCGGAAGGGCCGGTGCCATGGCATCGGCGCCGTCCAGAACCGACATGTTCCCTCTCCGAAGGAGAAAGATGATCATGGCAGCGCCGGCCGTCAGCCCCCCGAAGAAGGCAAGGCCACCCTCCCAGATCATGAACGCCCGATACCAGGGATCCATCTGATCGAGATGGGTCAGGACGTAGCCGAATCTGGCTCCCAATACACCGGCAACTACACCCGCAATGGCAATCTTCTCGATTGCGGACCCGTCACCACCACGCTTTTCGAATCGCCCGCGCAACAGCACGATGGCGGCGATCACCCCGAGCGCGATGCAGATCCCATAGATGTTGAAGCGAAACGGACCTATATCGAGACCATTGAACGAGGGCGATGGAAGCGAAGCGATCACCCCGGGATGCTAACCCCGCCCAACGACTAGCTCCAGTCAGAGCTCCTATGACTCGACTGCTAGAGGATCTGCGAGAGGAAGAGCTTGGTGCGATCGTGCTGGGGGTTTGTGAAGAAGTGCTCCGGAGTGCCCTCTTCGACGATGGTTCCGTAGTCGAAGAACAGCACGCGATCGGCAACCTCGCGCGCGAAGCCCATCTCGTGGGTTACGACCATCATCGTCATACCGGACTCAGCGAGCTCTTTCATGACATCGAGAACCTCTTTGATCATCTCCGGGTCGAGCGCTGAGGTCGGCTCGTCGAACAACATGATCTTCGGTTCCATTGCAAGGGCCCTGGCAATCGCGACTCGCTGTTGCTGGCCGCCCGAGAGCTGTCCGGGATATTTGTTGGCCTGCTCCGGTATACCCACTCTTTCGAGAAGCTTCATCGCGGCATCCTCGGCTTCAGCCTTGGGACGCTTACGCACCCAGATCGGCGCGAGCGTGATGTTGTCGAGAATCGTGAGGTGGGGAAAGAGGTTGAACTGCTGGAACACCATGCCGACTTCAGACCGGATCTGTTCTATGTTGCGGAGATCGTTTGTCATCTCGACTCCGTCAACGGCGATGATTCCTTCCTGGTGCTGCTCGAGCCGGTTGATGCACCTGATGAATGTCGACTTGCCGGAGCCGGAGGGACCGATGACGACGACGACCTCACGCTCTTTG
>JABDOU010000014.1 GCA_013043085.1 Acidimicrobiia bacterium | reverse complement strand
GTCTAGAGCACAAGGCACGGCTTCAGATCTCGAAGATTCCGAACAGCGGAAACAGGATCTCCAGTTGGCCGTCGCAACGGCCACTGCTCGTATCGAGGTTCTGCAAGGAGCAGGTGGTGTCGATGTCGAAACCAGAGAAGCCATCGAGGGGTCCGATGGCGTGCTCGGCAGCCTCCTCGCGATGTTAGATATTCCCGATGATCTGGAGATCGCAGTGAACGCCGCGCTCGGCACCTGGCTGGATGCATACGCCGTGACTTCGCGAAACCGGCTGATACAACTCGTATCGTCGTTAGACGTAGAAGCGATGGGTGGGCTGACACTCGTCAATCGCTCCGGCGAGCACCAGGAAGGGATGACAGCGCACGTGGACGTTCCGGGTGGCCTCTTGCGTCTCATCGATGTGGTCGGGATCCCCGACGGAAGTCGGCCGTTGCTCATCTCAATTATGGGCGATGTCGCATTGACCGACGATTGGGACACCGCAATAGAGGTCGCCAGAGCCAATCCGCACATACGTATCGTTACCAGGCAGGGCGATCTCATCGGTCCTTCTGGCGTCCAATTCGGCGCAGGCACCATCGTCGGTGCTCTGTCGATCGAACAGGCAACCGGTGAGATGCAGCGAGCAACTGATGTGCTGCAGGACGCCAGAGCTCAGCTCGAGATCGCAAGACAGGCTCACGAGATCGCCATACAGGACGAACGGGCGGCCAATGATGAACTACGCGACATCGAGACTCAGCGGTCGGAGCTCGCGATGGTCAGTGAGCGCGCCAGCCGTGCAATCGAATCCTCCAACGCCGAAATCAGCCGCCTCAATGCCCGGATGGCATCGCTGCAGGAAGCATCGGTGCACCGTCAATCGAGGCTCATCGATCTGCGCTCCCGATTGCAGGCGCTCGAAGGAGAAGAAGCCGAGCGTCAGGCGATTTGGGAAGCGTTGACACAGCGTCGAAACGCCGTGGCGGCTCGGCGGGATGAGGCTCGCGTCGCCCGCCAAACCGCCGGTTCGAAGTTGGCTTCCCTCCAGGAACGGCGCCGCATGCTGATCACGCGCTCTCATGAAGTGACTGCCGAAATTGACAGGCTCTCCCGCATTGATATCACGAGCTCCGAACCGGAGCGGCTCGTTGAGATCGAGGACGCAGCTCGTGAGGCCATTGGAATCATCAGCGAGCATCTTGAAGTGTTGCGACAGCGCCAGCGGGCGAATCGAGAGATCGCAGGCGACGCGGGATTGCAGCTCGAGACGGCCAGGCAGCGAAGATCTGAGCTCGACCGGGAGACAGCAGCGGCCAAAGAACGTGACGGCCAATTGGCGATTGAAGCCGAGGGGCTACGGGTTCGGGATGAGGCGGTTGCCGAGGGACTGCGGCGCGATGTCGACGCATCGGAGGATGAGGCGCTCGCGGCCCCCCAACCGGATTTGGCATCAGGAGTTGATCCGGCAATGCACGATTGGCAGGCCGAGCTCGATGAAAAGGAAGCTGAGCTGCGACGCATCGGACCCGTCAACCCGCTCGCGGCTGAAGAATATGCCGCACTGGAGGAGCGATCGACGTTCCAGGCCGATCAGATTTCTGATCTCGAGTCTTCGGCCTCCGAGTTACGGAAGGTCATTCAGGCGCTCGACGACACCATGGCGAACCTCTTTCATGATGCCTACGGTGAGATTGCCAGGTATTACGAGGAGAACTTTGAGCTTCTCTTCCCTGGCGGGCGGGGACGGCTGCGATTGGAGGATCCGGACAATTTGCTGGAAACCGGTGTCGTGATCGACGCCCAGCCGGCCGGGAAGAAGCTGAGACGCCTCAGCCTCCTGTCGGGCGGCGAGCGAACTATGGCTGCGATCGCGTTCCTCTTCGCGGTTTTTCGGGCAAGGCCCAGTCCGTTTTACGTACTCGATGAGGTCGAAGCCGCGCTTGACGATGCCAACTTGCGCCGCTTCCTGCGCCTGGTCGACGCTTTGCGGGAGTCGAGCCAGGTCCTCATCATCACCCACCAGCAACAGACCATGGAAGTTGCAGACATCTTGTACGGAGTGACAATGGAGCCCGGCGGATCGTCGAAGGTGATCGCAAAACGACTGCGTGACGTCTCTCGGGCTGATCTCGAACCCCCCGTCGCGTCGGACCATGACGTGGTACCTTCCAGTCCGTGAATAACGCCGCAATCATCGGCGTGGTGGTGGCATCGGTTCTCCTCCTCGTCGTCCTCGGGATCTTCTTCGTTCGTCGGCCCTCGCGCGAAGAGACCTCTCTCGTAGCCGACCGTCCGCCGCCGGCCGTATCGCTGGGCTCACGGCTGGCGAAAAGCCGAAATGCTCTTTCCGGACGGCTGAGCGGGCTGTTCGGAGGGCCGCTCAACGAGGCTTTTTGGGATCAGCTCGAGGAGACCTTGATCGCGGCAGACGTTGGTCCCGTGACCTCGGCGAGGATCGTGAATAGCGTTAGGGACGCCAAACCGGTTGACGGTCAGGCCGCACGCACATCATTACGAGATGAGATGGTCGCAGGCTTGTCAGGTCCCGATCGTGCACTGCACATGACAACAAATCCGTCAGTGATTCTGGTAGTCGGGGTGAACGGCACGGGAAAAACCACCTCGATCGCAAAGCTTGCCCGTCGCCTCCAGCACGACGACCATCGGGTAGTGCTGGGTGCAGCTGATACCTTTCGCGCAGGCGCCATCGACCAGCTCAGGATGTGGGCGAACCGTCTCGGGGTCGAGTTCGTCGGTGCCGAGACCGGGGCCGATCCCGCTTCTGTGGCCTACCGTGCCATGGAGCGGGCCCGCGCCATCGGGGCAGATGTAGTGATCGTCGACACGGCCGGTCGCCTCCACAACAACAAGAACCTGATGGAAGAACTCGCCAAGGTTGTACGGGTGCTGGAGCGGGAGGCGGGCGTCATCGACAACGTGATGCTGGTCGTCGACGCAACGACCGGCCAGAACGGGATCGTGCAGGCCGAAGCATTTGTAGGGGTTGCACCGGTAAACGGCATCATTTTGACGAAGATGGATGGCACCGCAAAGGGCGGGGTGGTCGCAGCCATCGAGCACGAGACGCAAGTCCCGGTTCGTTTCATCGGCGTGGGCGAATCGATGGACGATCTCCTACCGTTCGAGCCCGCCGCTTTCGTGGATGCTCTGCTCGAATAGGCTCGAATTGGCACACATGGACGCACCATCTATCGAAGAAGCATCAGAACTCCTCAACCGGGCTCGAACCGTAGCTGAGAGGGCATACGCCCCTTACTCAAACTTTCGCGTGGGTGCCATTGCGGTAACGGATTCCGGTGAGCAGTTCGAGGGAGCCAACGTCGAGAATGCTGCCTACCCGACGGGGCTCTGCGCTGAAGCCAGTGCGACCGGGGCTGCCATCACAAGCGGAGCGCGGCGAATACCGGTCATGGCGGTGATCAGTCTGGACGCGGTTGGTGTCGTGCCTTGCGGTCAGTGCCGCCAGAGAATGGTCGAATTTGGAGTCGAGTGGATCGTCCTCGAGTCAGAAGACGAACCTGAAATCGTCACGCTTCAAGATTTACTTCCGAGATCCTTTGAGTACTGGGAATGAACGACTGTCCGTTCCGGCCATGCCTCTCGGTTCTGCGTGCGTACCACGAACCGCAGTCCTCGCCACCCGTCGTCTAGCCAGGCCACCTGGTTGTCAACCATTCCAGCAGTCAACCCGAGCGCCTGAACCCGGTTGAACGAAATATCGGTGTCCCTCGACGCTGACGGCCAGGCCAGCCAGAGCGAACCACGCGGAGTGATTCGCTGACGAATGACCTCAAACCGCTCAGTGAGTAGATCGAGAGTCTTGGCAAAACAGACGGCAATATCGAAAGCTTCGGCGTCTGGCCTCACGAGTTCGGCTCCGTCGGGAAAGGTTCCGAGCTTCTCGGCGAACGAGACGGGCGGATTGATCAAGCAGACCCGATCGCCACTTCGGATCCCTATTTGATGTGCCAGCACGTTTTCAGGCTCCGGGTTTGAAAACCATTGCCCAGACGACAACCAGGAGGATCACGAGCTCGACGTTGGCGTACAAAGCGAACCGGGAGAGAGGTTCACTGACGTCAGCAACATCGCCGTCAGCAAGCCCGGCGAGTGACTCGCGCTGAAACTTCGGGTAGAAGACGACGCCCCATACGATGCCGACGATTACACCCACAAAGCCGATAGATATCCACAACTGGGAGAACTCCCAGTTCGAGATCAATACCAGCCAAACCCCGGCTACGAGCGTAACGATCCCTGCGATGTTGTAGTAGATCCTGCCAAGGAACTCGTTTTCTTCCAGAAATGTGATGAGACGTTGTCGATCTCCTGAGCTCCGGATCCTGGCAAACAGAACCGCACGGACCAGGCCTGCGCCGAACCAGGCGATCGCCGCCAAAACGTGGATGAGTTTGAGTGTGTTTTCCATAAACGTCTCCTTGTGCAGCGCTTCAGACTCTGATGCACGCTACCTAAAGCCGGCCGGGCTCGCTGCCGATAACTAGTCACATGGATATTGAACTGTGGACCGATCGAGCCAGACAACGGGTGCGCATGTTGAGGATCGCCTGGGCGCTCCTCATCGCCTCATATGGAATAGCTGCCGCCGCTCTGGCAACAGGCGATCGCATCCTGTGGTTCGGGGTCCTGGCGCTCGCCGGCGGTGTATTCATGACCGTGGGCATCCTGCCGGAGGTCACGGCAGCCGAAATCGGCATCGAAGGCCCCCGCCTTCTTGTCACCAGCCCGCACGAGCCGGCAGATCTTCCGAAAGCCGCCTAACCGCTGGTCAGATCACCATCGACGGGTTATAGAGCCTCGATCAGTTTCGGGACGACATTGTGAACATCACCGACGATTCCCAGGTCTGCGACATCAAAGATCGGAGCCTCGGGGTCTTTGTTGATGGCAATGATCGTGTCCGAGTCTTTCATGCCAACCAGGTGCTGCATCGCTCCGCTGATGCCACAGGCGATATAGATCTTGGGTTTGACGGTCTTGCCGGTTTGTCCGACCTGTTTGGCGTACGGCACCCACCCGGCGTCCACAATCGCCCGGGTCGCCCCGGTCGCAGCTCTCAATTTCGCGGCCAACGATTCGACGAGCTCGTACTTCTCGGCTGACCCGAGACCGCGCCCACCGGATACCACGATCTCTGCTTCTTCCAGTTTTGGCCCAGAGGCTGTTTCGGTGTGGCGGTCGGTGATGGTTGCCGAGCCGGCGTGACCGACGTCTGGCAGACCAGCCTCGGTCACATGTGGGGCGCCACCACCTCCCGGTTCAGCTGCGAAAGCCTTCGGTCGCGCAATGACCAGGGCCGGGCTGGAGGCAGTGATGGCGGTCTTGATGATTTTCGTGCCACCAAAGATCTCGTTCGTGATGAGTGCAGAGCCATCTTCGAGAGCAACATCGACGGCGTTCGAAACAACAGGCCGATCCAACCGAACGCTGAGCCGCCCGGCTACGTCGCGTCCGATGTATGTCGAACCAAAGAGTATCAACGCCGGATTGTGTTCGGTTGCGAGCGCGGCGATCGCAGACGCCGTTGCTGCGGCCGGCAGACTGTTTCCGGCTCCTGTGAGGTGAATCACATTGGCGGCTCCGTAGTCACCGAGTTGGGCAAACACCGAGTCGTTGGCTTCACCAAGGTACAGGGCCGTGACGGAGCCAAGCGTTCTGGCCTTTGTGAGGAGTTCAAGTGCGACGGGATCGGCCGCACCATTGGCTTCTTGTACGAATACCCAGACCATCAGATCACCTTCAATTCCTGGAGCTTCTCGATAATTCGCAAATGTGCCTCTCCCTCGTCTTCGATCTTGGTGCCAGCCTTTCGTTCCGTGGCTTCATCGACCGAGATGATCGCCTGTCCGGGATCCGTGTCGGATACTCCGAGGTCGGAGGCCGTGTAGTTCTCAACCGGCTTTGACTTGGCTGCCATGATTCCTTTGAACGTTGGATAGCGTGGTTCCACGACGCCTGCGGTAACGGAAATCACCGCAGGAAGTTCGCTGGTCACGACGTTGTATCCGTTTGCCGTCTGCTGGTTGATGGTGACCGTCGAAGCGTCGACACTCACTTGTTTGGCGAATGTCAGAGCGGGCACGTCCAAAAGTTCTGCGATCTGCTGTGGCACCACCCCGGTGTACCCATCTGTCGATTCCGTCCCTGCGAGCACCAGGTCGAACCCGGATCTCTGGATAGCAGCCGCCAGAATCTTCGCCGTCGTGAGAGCGCCGGAACCCTTGAGATCGGCATCATCAATCATGATTGCCTTGTCGGCTCCCATGGCCAGGGCCTGGCGGATGCCTTGCATATTTCCGGCCGGACCCATCGAGACCAGGGTCACCGTACCCTCGGTTTGGGCCGCGAGTTGCAACCCGACCTCCACTCCATACCGATCCGTGTCGTCCAATACCTGCTCGTCCGGCCGGATGAGTAAGTGCGTTTCCGGGTCCAGCGAGTAAGGATTGGCCGGGTCGGGAATCTGCTTGACGCAGACGACGATATTCATGGTGCTCCTCGGGTGGACGGGCAGGGCCTCGATGGTCGAGAGATGTTATCCGCCTTCCGCTCGCTCTGCTTCACATCAGGCGCTTGCGGAGTTCGTCGATAATCATGGTGAGATCCTGACGGGCGAGACCAGCCGACATCGTGACCTCGTCGTGGGACAAAGGCTCGGGAGATAGGCCCGCTGCTTTGTTCGTCACGAGTGATATGCCCAGGACCTTCGCTCCCATGTGACGAGCGGCTATCGCTTCAGGAACGGTTGACATGCCAACAAGGTCGGCACCGAGTCTTCGGACCATCTCGATCTCCGCGGGAGTCTCGTAGGACGGCCCGCTGAACCAGGCATACACGCCGGACTTGAGCGCTACTCCAGCGGCCAGCGCCGCCTCTTCGGCAATGGATCGAAGGCCGGGATCGTAGACATCGGTCATGTCCGGGAACCTGGGACCCACCCGCTCGTCGTTTCCTCCTATGAGAGGGTTCATGCCGGCCAGGTTCAGGTGGTCCGTGATGAGGGCCAGATCGCCGGGTTCCAGGTGGTTGCTGACGGCTCCTGCTGCGTTTGTGAGAACCACGGTCGTGCACCCGGCGGCGACGGCGGTACGCACTCCGAAGACGACGTCGTGAAGCGGTAGTCCTTCATATGCATGTGCTCGCCCGGAGAAGATGAGAACCGAGTTCTCAGATTCGTCCGCCTTAAGCGAGAAGAGCGTGCCCCTATGGCCGCGCACCTTTGTTACCGGAAAGCCCGGGATATCGAGATACGGCATCGCAATCGCACCGGGGTCTTCGGCTCCGTATCCGCCAAGACCGGATCCGAGAACCATCGCAAGCGTATGTTTTCTCCGGGTCGTGTTTGCGATGACACGCACGGCAACCATCAGGTCTTCGTACTTCATTCGGTATAGATGGTGTCGTAGAAGAGAGGGAGGGGTTCGACCGGTTCGTCAGACCAATGATGTGCCCCGAGGACGTCGGTCTTGGCCCGTTCCAATTCGCCCCTCGTTGCGGCGTGAATCACAAAGAGCGGGTCGTTTTCGGTCACCTGGTCACCGACCAATCGCAGAATCTCGACTCCGACCGAATGGTCGATCTGTTGACCTTTGACCTCCCTTCCGCCTCCCAGCCGCACCACCGCCTCGCCGATTCGTCGCGCATGAATCTGGCTCAGATAGCCAGATCGCGGAGCATGTACCGTCTCGATGTGTGGGGCGCTTGGGAGGAGTGACGGGTCGTCGACCGTGGCCAGGTGACCTCCCTGCGCCGCGACGAGAACCCGGAAACGCTGCCAGGCGCTCCCATCATCGAGCGATCTGGCTGCGAGAGCGAGACCATCGTTGAAGGTTGGCACCGCGCTGCCAAGCATCAACATGTGAGCCGCAACCGTGAGGCAGTGATCCCGAAAGTCGGTCGGACCCTCGCCCTGCAAAGTCGAGATCGCTTCCTTTACTTCAATCGCGTTGCCAACAGCCTCTCCGAGTGGTTGGTTCATGTCGGACAAGAGGGCGGTCGCTTTGCGCCCACTGAGCTTGGCGATTGCCACCATGAGGCGGGCGAGGTGTCTACCGCTCTCCAGGTCCTGGGTGAACGAACCGACCCCAACTTTGACATCGAGGACTACGGCCGATGCTCCTGATGCGATCTTCTTGCTCATGATGGAGGATGCGATCAACGGTATGGCGGGAACCGTGCCGGTAACGTCGCGCAACGCATAGAGCTTGCCATCAGCAGGCGCCATATCGGCCGTCTGGCCTATGAGCGCGATGCCGTGCTCCCTCAGCTGTGCAATGAATTCGTCTTCGCTGAGGTTGGTTCTGATTCCCGGGATCGATTCCAGCTTGTCGAGGGTTCCACCGCTGTGTCCCAATCCGCGACCTGACATCTTCGCGACGGGAAGTCCGGCGGCTGAAACAATCGGCTCCACAACGAGCGTGGTCTTGTCGCCGACACCTCCCGACGAGTGCTTGTCGACGCTGCCTGGAACAATCCGGGTGAGGTCGAGCCGATCGCCCGAATCTGCCATCGCCATGGTCAGATCAGTGGTCTCGCGATCGGTCATTCCGTTGAGCAGCACTGCCATCGCCCAGGCGGACATCTGGTAATCGGGAATCCGATCGGCAGTGAACTCGGAGATCAGGAAGTCGATTTCTTCGCGACTCAGTTCCTGCTTGTCGCGTTTCTTGACGATGATGTCCACGGCTCGCATCGGCTATATCGTTCCGAACAACCGATCGCCCATGTCTCCTAGCCCGGGCACGATGTAGAACGTGTCATTCAAGCCTTCGTCGATTGCGGCCGTGATGATCCGAATGTCGGGATGTCTTTCCTTCATGTGTGCGATGCCCTGGGGTGCAGCAACGACCGAGATACACACGATCTGAACAGCTCCTGCACGTTTGACGGCGTCGACTGCCCAGGCAAGTGACCCGCCGGTAGCAAGCATCGGTTCGAGAACAATCGCGGTTGCCAGGGGATCTGGCAGGTTGACGTAATACTGCTCCGGCAATGCCGATTCGTGATTGCGAGCAACACCTACGAAGCCGACGGCCGATGACGGAAGCAGATCGAGGAACGGCTGAAGCAGTCCGAGTCCAGCTCTGAGCACGGGGACAACAGCGACGCGTGATTCGAGGGAATAGCCCGTCGTCGCGCCCATCGGTGTGGTGACTGATCCCATAGCAACCGTGAGTCCACTCGTGGCTTCGACTGCGAGCAATCCACCGAGCGAAGTAGTTGCTCGGCGAAAGTCGGCGGGTGCGGTGGTTTCGTCTCTCAAGACGGTTAGATAGTGCGAGGCAAGGGGATGCTCAAGGACCGTAACGTTCATAGGCGCACCCTACCAATGCTCATCTTGTCGGGCCGCATGTGAAAGGTTTGGCCGGCATCTGAGTGCCTGAGCGTTCGATCTTCTACACTTGCTCCTTCGATGTTCGACAATCTGACAAACCGTTTCTCCGATGTCTTTCGCCAGATCAGCGGCAAAGGCAAAATCCGTGAACAAGACCTCGATGAGGCCTTGCGTGATGTGCGTATGGCCTTGCTGGAGGCCGACGTGAACATTGGCGTTGTCGGAAATCTCCTTGCTCGAGTCCGTGAGCGAGCGCTCGGATCCGAGGTTCAGCAGAGTCTGACGCCTGGGCAACAGGTCATCAAGATTGTGAATGAGGAGTTGATCCGTACGCTCGGGTCCGAAACCGTCGGTTTGATGAAGCCCACCAGTCCGCCGCTCATCATCTCGATGGTCGGATTGCAAGGCTCTGGAAAGACCACCTCTGCCGGCAAACTTGCCAAGCAACTCAAAGAATCGGGAAAGCGTCCGATGCTGGTGGCGGCGGATCTTCAGCGTCCTGCTGCGATTGAGCAGCTCATCGTGCTGGGAGAGCGGGTCGGGGTTCCGGTCTATTCAGAGAAGAGCTCAAAACCCGCCCGTCTGGTCAAAGCGGCTCTGAAAGAAGCCGACCGGATGGGCTACGACGTCGTCATCATCGACACAGCAGGCCGTCTCCAAATTGACAAGGAGCTCATGGACGAGCTGGCCAACGTCACAAAGGTCGCTCAACCTGACGAGACGTTGTTGGTTGTAGATGCGATGACCGGTCAGGTGGCGGTCGACGTGGCACAGGGATTTCTGGACAAAATCCGGGTGACCGGGATCGTGATGTCCAAGCTCGACGGCGACGCCCGGGGTGGAGCGGCGATCTCTGTGCGTGAAGTCACGGGATGTCCGATCAAGTTCGCAGGCGTTGGGGAGGGGCTCGATCAGTTCGAAGTTTTTCATCCCGAGCGGATGGCGTCTCGAATTCTCGGCATGGGAGACGTCCTCACGCTCATCGAGAAAGCGGAGACCGCCTTTGATGAAGAAGAGGCCGAACGTACCGCCGAAAAAATGGCTCGGAACGAATTCGACCTCGACGACTTTCTCGATCAAATGAGCAAGTTGAGAAAAATGGGACCACTCAAGCAGCTGCTTGGTATGATTCCGGGCGCCTCTTCAGCTCTGGCCGGCGCCGATGTCGACGAAGCCGATCTCGGCAGGGTGGAAGCGATCATCCGATCGATGACTGCCGACGAGAGGCGGAATCCCGATCTGATCAACAAGAGCCGGAAACAACGCATTGCCAACGGATCGGGATCAACGACTCAGGCTGTTTCTGCTCTGCTGAAACAGTTTGGCCAGGCCAAACAAATGATGTCTGCGATGATGTCAGGTGGGGCTACACCCTCACTCGAAGCACTCCAAAACCCGGGGGCTTTCGGCGGCGGAGTTGCGACCAAACAACGCCCGGTACAGACCGGACCGGTACGTGGACAAAACCGCGTAAAGGGCAAGAAGAAGAAAAAGAAATAGACTTGAGCCAGTACAGCCTCTACATTTCGGGTCCGCCGACATATGAGGCCGTCATTCCCAGACGACCTCAACTACATCAACTACACGTTTACCACAGTCGACACACGACGATTCCGACACCGAAAGAAGTAATTTCATGGCCGTAAAGCTCCGACTCATGCGGATGGGCAAGAAGAAGCATCCGACCTATCGCGTCGTTGCCGCCGATTCGCGTTCTCCACGAGACGGACGTTTCATCGAGCTGATCGGCCGCTACGACCCCCATCACGAGCCTTCTGTCGTCGAGATCGACAATGATCGGGCGAACTACTGGTTGGGCGTCGGTGCCCAGCCGACCGCTGCGGTACGCAAGCTGCTCGAGATCTCAGGTGCATGGACTCGATTCGCGATGGCCAGGGGCGACATTCACGTCGTTGATGCATCCCCTCCACCTCCGCCAGCGGATCAACCTTCTGAAGAGGCGGAACCAGAGCCGGATGCCATTGAGTCAACGCCGAATGATTCCGCCGCTTCCGCTGAGGAACCTGTGGCTCCAGAGTCAGCAGAAGAGGAACCTGCGGCGCAGGAAGCCGTAGCTGAAGAGGCTCAGGCAGAGCAACCTCAGGCAGACGAACCGGAAAAAAGCGTGGCCCAAGAGCCCTCTGTTCAGGAGACCGTGCCGGGAGAATCGACCGATGCTGTTGACGAAGAAACTGATGACACCACCCCAGAGGAGGCCTGATCATGGCCGGCGAGATCGTTGAAAAAGTAGTGCGGTTCATCGTTTCAGAGATCGTCGAAAGCCCCGAGGATGTTCAGGTCGATCTTCTCGAGGACGGTCCGGATGAGGTGGTGGCCGAGGTCAAGACGGCCAAAACCGACATGGGTCGCGTCATCGGCCGTCGCGGTCGGGTTGCCCGCGCCATCAGGACTCTTGCGCAGGCCGCTGGAGACGAAGAGGGTCTCAAGGCCAACGTCGAGTTTCTCGACTAATTCGCCCTGGTCGGTGGATCTCGATCGTTATGACAGCCCGAACCGGGG
>JABDOU010000282.1 GCA_013043085.1 Acidimicrobiia bacterium | reverse complement strand
GGGTTGCGTTGTGGGCGCCTCCGGGCGGATTGGCGACGCAGGTCGGGTTGGCTGTCGTGAACGTTGCCGTGACCGGATTGAAGTTGATCCGGAAGATGTCAACGCCCTGTCCACCAGAGTTTGGAATTGCGTCGAGACAGGTCGACGTCGTTGAATCCTCTCCAGCTACTCCATCAAACGTGGAGATCACCACATTGCCGCGCACCTGAACATCGTTCTGCCAGCCGGCATCCTGGAATCCGCCTGCGACCGTAGGGGCGGCCGGGTTGGTGATGTCGTAGATCCGGAACCCGTAACCCATCGTTCCGACGAAGGCGTAGTCATGGACGGTGCCATCTGCAGCGGTCCGGGACTGGAATTCGACATCAGTGCCGACCAACCCGCAGACGTTTGCCAGATGCACCATGTTGAACGCTGCTCGTGGGACCGCCCCCGGCGTGCTGATTGCTTCACACGGAAGCGCAACATTCCGGGCCGGGTCGAGCTCGTGATGGTCCTCGACATTGAGCGTCACCGTCGCCGTGTCGGTGAGACCTTCGGGGTCGGCGATCGTGTACTCGAAGGTGAAGGTGCCAACGGCCCCGTGCTCGGGGTGGTAATTGAGGGTGCCGTCCAGGTTGTCGGTCACCTCGCCCTCAGCGGGCTGGGTGAAGCCGGTGATTGTCAGCGTTTCCCCCTCGGGATCGGCATCGTTGTCGAGCACCGGCATTTCGATCTCGGTGGTGTCGTTCGTCTCAAACACATCGTCGACGGCGGTCGGCGCCAAACCAGACATCCCGTCCCACTGCAGGGCGTTGTTCAGCACCTGATAGCCGGTGTAGGTGAGGGCGTAATCGGCCAGTCCGTACGGGTGGTAGTACTGCTGCGACGGCATCGGGAGCAGGGGACCGATAATCCGGACCACGCCGTTGCCTACCGCCAGCTCACCAAGCGTGACCTGGTCGGCGGTGGTGATGCCCACCGTGCGCCCGCCAAGCGCCTCCCACTCGATCTGGTCGAATGCCCAGATCGGTGAGGCGTTGAAGTCGTTGCCGTCGGCGTCCTGTATGGAGAGGCCAATCGGCACCGGCTCATAGGTCTGGTGGCGATGCTGCGGTCCCTCGGCGGCCCCCGGCTGGTTGACGTTCTGCGCCAGCGGGTCGCCATACGTGTCTGAGGTGCCATCGGCGGTGAAGCCGATGAAGCCGGCGTATGCGGTGAAGTTGTTCAAGATGGACCGCGGGGTCAGATCCATGTAGGTCAGGTTGCGCACCGCTCCATCAGTGAGCACCAGGTTGCCGCCGCCCTCGACATAGTCTCGGAAAGCCACTGCCCAGGCATCCCGCTCGGCATTCGTGCGTGCGGACGGGGGAATCGGCGGCCCTGCGTACACGTTCGAGAACGAGATCTCGAGCGTCCGCGCCGAGCTGGGATCGGCTGCCGACCAGTTCACGACCCGGGCCCGGTAATGGCCAACTGGTGGCGTGAGCAGGGTGATCCGCTCGTCGCCGGTGGCCGTCGTAGACGACGCGACCGGGAACCACTCGCCGGTAATCCGGCTCTGCCGTTCCAGGTAAAGGTCCCAGTCGTTGACGCCCTCGTTGAGCGTGTCGAGGTCGATCTCAATCTGCTGGTTGTTGAACGCCGGGTCAACGTCGAACTCGAAGTCGTTGACACAGCTCGGCGGCAACACGTCCTGAAGCCCCGGCGAGTAGGCGCAGCCCACGGTCCCGGTCCCGACGCCGGCTCCGGAGTTTGGCGCCAGCGGTGGCCCGTCGTAGAACTCACCCGGCTGGGCCGGGCCGGTACCGGCCGGCTCCGAATAACCGGGGAACGGGTCGTCGGCGATGACGATGCTGCGGTATTCGCTCAGGTCGATGGATCCGGTCAACACATCATCCGGATCGATGGCTTCGAGCTGGCCCGGGTCCATGAAAGGAGCCAGCTCGGCGAAGAAGTTCATGTTGGTTACGTCGTCGTAAGCCACCTGGCCGGGGTCGGCCCACGCCGCCTCAGGCGTGAAATCGACATCGAGCGAGGCGACCGGCGACGTTGCAAGGTTGACCTCATCACCGGTCAGACAGATCCGCCAAGGACCGGGAAGTGGAGAGTTGGCGTGGACGGCCTGGCCGCCCTGCGCGTAGACGACAGACTGGTTGAAGTATTCGTTGACCGTCTGCCAATCGTCCTCACTACCGCATGACGTGGAAAGCGGATCCGGATCGGACTCGCCACCGCGGTACTGCTCGATGACCAGCGAGTTGAGAGATGACCCACTGACCCCACCAAGGTTCGTCATCGTGGCGGTGCCGACGATGCCTCCGTTGTAATACCCGTCGTTCGGTCCGAGCACGTCGAAACCGTAGGTCCAGTTGTTGTTGACGTCGAGCTGGATGCCATTGGTCCCCGGTTGTTGCGGAAAGCCCGTGTAGTCGGGCGGAGGCGGCGCGCCGGCCGAAGACAGCACGGTGTCGTCGAGCACATAGCCAACCTTGTCGCCCGGCACCTCGAAGTGGTCGTCTTCGGGCAGCAGGGTGAAGTTGACCATGGCGTAAATGAGGCTCTTGTTGCCGTCGACGTGAAGCTGCTCGTTATCCGCGAGGTAGCAGGTGCCGGTGCCACAGTTGTAGAGGTGCGAGAAGCTCATCTCATTGTCGATGCCATCAGCGCCCAGGCCGATCGGGCTGTCGATCCAGTCGCCGAGTGAGCCAGTAACGGTGTAGTCGATGGTGTCCCACACGGTGCCCCATTGCACCCCGTACATACGGGGATCGTCGCCCGAGGCGTCGTTCGGCTTGATCAACGACGACCACGCCAGCCGGTTCTCGGCGTCCTCGTAGGCGCCCTTGACGGTTTGGAGGATCCGCTGATTCTTGGCGAAGTCGCGCTGGCTGGCACCCATCAGTGTGAAACTGAAGGCCCGGTCGATGTTCTGGCCGTGGAGATCGATGCCGCCATCCCAGGTATCGCTGATCGACTGCATTGCCTCACCGAACGATCTCGTTTCTGGCTCAGACCACGGTGTATATGGACGGAACGTGAAGCCCTCGGTTGGCCAGTCGCGGTTCATGTCGACTCCGTTGCCGTTGTACCGCTGGAAGCTGCGTACCCCGTTTTCAGGATCGCCGCGACGCCAGCCGTCGGGGTTGGCGAACACCAGATAGATCTCCGACTGGGCGAGAGCCTGGCCGGCCGTGACCGAGGAGACGAGCGTTTCCATGAGGGGGTGAGGGATGGCACCCTCGAGCGCGCAGTCAGTGAGGCCATTGTCCGCGAGGTTGCCGGCGGCGACGGCTTCGCAGTAGCCCCACACAGCCAGGTCTTCGGCGGCCCGAACCCCGGCCTCCCTGCCAGCCGCTTCGATGCCATGGATCGAGAGCGGAAACGTGAAGAGTTTTTTATCTGCGGTGACGCGTTCATCGGTGAGGCGGACCATGTAAAGGTCGGACCGTGAGCGCGTCACACCATCGGCACCGAGCTGAGGAAGGCCCGCAGAGCACATGGCATCGGCGTCGGTGGTTGTGGCACAATCACGTCCGTCTCCGTAGTCCTCTTCGAGCTTCTGGAAGTCGACGAAGTCCGGATAGAGCGACTCGAGATACTCCATGCCAGACACCATGTCGCCGTGTGCGAGGAAATCGTGCTGAGCACATGCGGCAGATCCTTTGGCAAACGGCGACTTTCCGGGCGTCTGTGCCGGCGAAGGCCAGAACGCATGGGGATCCGAGAACACGCGTCCGCAAACGAGAAATTCGGCATCCGTATCGGCCGGACCGTCAACTGCAGTCTGGGCCGTAGCGGTCTCGGGCAGTACCGACGATTGGATGACGGCGAGCGTGCTCGCGACCATCGTTACCGAGATGATGAGATGAATGAACCGATTCTTCACGGGGCTCCTCCTGTGCGGCGTCTTTGGGACGCACGGTGCGCTCTATTCAGTAGGTGCCCCGCGACCAGCAGTCCTATACCTAGAAATCGAGATTTCTAGAATCGAAAAGCCGCGAAGCCAGACGAGAAGAAAACCCCCGAGTAGAGGCCTTCTTCGCAATTGCTGAAAACGCCTAGGACGAACGTCTGAATGGTTCCTTGCGGGCGGCTCCTACCACCGATCGACCCATATCGGGTTCGAATCAAGGTCTCCCACCGAAGCAGTGAACTCGGAAGTGCCGAGGGGAACAAGCACCCCGAATTCGGCAACGCCTAGCGCATTCGTGAGAGCCGTCATTTCTCCGACGGAGTCGTCGGAGCCCAACCAGTTGAGGGTCACCAGCTGTCCTGCGGCGGGGCCGGACGCGCTCTCGGCGACCACCGTGAATAACATCGATTCGATTGCCGTCGTCGCATCAGCAAACATCGGATCGAGGTCGATGACCATCACCTGGTCGGACGTGTCCACCTGGGCTCCTCCGGCCGAAGAATCGGGTTCTTCGGATCCTTCGGACACAATCGGATCATGCAAGTGGACATTCCCACCGTCGATGAAGTCGTCCTGCTCCGAGGTTGCGTACAGACCGCCGCTTGTCACCTCGACAAAGAAAGTATCCGGGTCATGCTCGGCATCGCCCTTCCCTTTTTTGCCGTTGTCGGTACCGCAGGCGAAGAACTCCGCGTTCTCGACTTCGACACCCCGAATCTCGAGATCTCCTCTGGCGGTGAATGCGAACGTGCCGATGCCGTCGAGCACCATGCCGTTGCAATCGACGCCATTGCCGTCCCCGAGCGAAGTGATCTCCTTGGCATAGATCTTGACATCGGCGTCCTTGTCTTTGATTTTCAACTTGCCCCTCAAGCCCGTCTTCTTGTCGACCTTGGCATCAAAACTGAAACTCACCTTGTAGCCGACGCCGTCGTCCCAATGGCCGGAGCCGTGGACCCGGCCCTCGGTCGGTGGTGCAGGATCCTCGAAAACGGATACCTCCACGGTCGCCGTTGAGGTGCCGGCTCTACCGTCGGTGATGGTGTACGTGAAGGTATCCGTGCCGACAAATCCCGGATCCGGTACATAGGCGATCGTCCCGTCGAATTCGATCCGCGTCGTTCCGAACGCCGGGTCGTCGACATCGGTCAGCCGGAGTCGATCATGGTCTACATCAGAATCGTTGGCCAGCACGCGCACGGATACCGACTGATCACTTCGAGTTTCAACTGCGTCATCCGACGCCTCGGGATCACTGTTTAGG
>JABDOU010000406.1 GCA_013043085.1 Acidimicrobiia bacterium | reverse complement strand
GTCGATACCGAGGACACGCCTGTGGTTGATGTCTTGCCGGCGACGGGCATTGCGGGTGATGTGGCGTTCCCAAGTGCTGTGGCCGCCGTTGTGGCGGGTTTATTCCTGCTCCGCATTACGGCTGTCGCACGCCGCCGGGACACTATGTAGTTCAGAGCCGTTCTTCGAGGTCCTTGACGGCCGCGGCGTATTGCTGGTACTCGAAGCTGAATGTCCCGAGGTCGCCGTAGTCGAGACGAGGCCGATCGGGTTGGGTAAAAGACGGCCAGTCCACGGTGACGTCAGATACGACCAACGGGGTCTCGAGCGTCCAGCACTCGGTCAGGCCGCATCCACACGCCAATACGCCAATCGTTGACTTCTTCCGCCACAAGCGATGTTTCGATAACCCAAGAAAGTACCCGGGCCCGAAGTTGGAAATTTCCTCGGCGCGAATTCCGGTTTGCACTCCTGCATGTTGACCGAGCATGTTGCCAAAGAGTTTGCGGACCACTTCGGTCAGGGGAGCGCCACTGATGATTGGTATCACAGCCAGCGTCTTCCCGAAATTACGGTACTCGCAGGGTTCGAGAGCGAACTCGATTGAGTCCATGCTCTACACCTTTGCCCTGGTCCTCCTCCGTCGCCAGCCGAGTAATGAGCCGATCAGGGCCCCGATGACGAACGTGATACCGACGACAGCCGCAAGGGGCAATTCGATGTCCCACGGCAGGAATTTCACGCTCACGTTGTCGAGGTTCTGGAGCGCGAAAATCGCGATTAGCGCACCGAGCACTGACGAGACAATGGCCAGAAGGCCGCTTGGCCCGCGCCGGGCACCTTTGCGAGCTCCCTTTTCGGCGGCCTCCCGGACGTCGTCGGTCACGATGTCGGTCAATTCTGGAACGCTGTCGGAAAAAGTTTCATCCATACCTATCAAGTTAGCTGATCTGTCGAGTCCCAGATATCGTTCTCTACAGTTGGAAGGGTCTACGGACCGCCAGTCGAAAATCAGGAGCGCCATGGACATGTTCAAACGTCGGCGGGACGAATTCATGAAGCTGATCGGCGATGCGGTTGCCATCATTCCTGGTGAGACCGAATCGCAGCGAAATCACGATGTGCTTCATCCGTTCCGCCAGAGTTCCGACTTCGTCTTTTTGACAGGATTCGAAGAACCGGATGCCGTTGCGGTGTTCGACCCCGATCATCCAACAGAACGGTACGTCCTCTTTGTCCGGCCCAGGGACCGCGAGCGAGAGATCTGGGATGGTTACCGGGCGGGAACCGAGGGTGCCATGGCCGACTATGGCGCCGACGCCGCCTACCCCATTTCTGAACTGAATAAGCGAATCAGATCTCACCTGCGCGGACACCGTACGGTGTACTTTCCGTGGGGTGCCCGCCACGAAGACGAGGTTCGAGCCGGCCTGGCAGCTTCCAATGCGACGAGGGTACGCAACGGTCTCCAATCACCCGAAGCTATCGCGGACCCGCGTCCGATTCTCGCCGAGATGCGCTTGTTCAAAACGGATGCGGAGGCTGAGCTCCTGCGGAGAGCATGTGACATCTCGGTCCAGGGACATATTGAGGCGATGCGATTTGCCCAGCCGGGCATGCACGAGTATCAGGTTCAGGCAGCCATGGAGTACGTCTTCCGCTCCCATGGGTCCAATCGCGATGGGTACCCGGCCATCGTTGCTTCCGGTCCGAACGCCTGCATACTCCACTACACGGATAATCGACGGCTGATGGAGTCCGGAGACCTTCTTCTCATCGACGCAGCTGCCGAGTTCGGATTCTTCTCCTCGGACATCACGAGAACGTTTCCGGTAAATGGCAGATTCTCGGCACCACAGAGGGCGGTCTACGAAGTTGTGCTGAGTGCCCAGGTACGGTCGCTCGAGGCCTGTGTACTCGGAGCGCCCCTCGAGAGTGTCCATGACACGTCGACTCGTGTCATTTCTGAAGGTCTGTCGGAGTTGGGGCTGGTGCCGACATCTCCGGAGGAGACCCTGGAGATGGGTCTCTATCGTGAATTCTTCATGCACGGGACAAGCCATTGGCTTGGCTTGGATGTGCACGACGCGGGCAAATATCGGTTGGAGGGAAGTAGCCGGCCTCTGGAACCGGGGATGTCGTTCACGGTCGAGCCCGGGGTCTATATCGATCCGAAACGACCCGAGGTTGAGTTCACGATGTTTCCGTACGACGAACAAGCAATCGCAGATGACATTGCCGAATTCGGCCCGGAAGAGGCAGGGTCGCGACGCGAGGCTGCCATGGCAGACGCACCCAGAGTCCTCCACGCCGTACCACAAGAACTGCTCGGAATCGGGGTGCGCATCGAGGACGATGTCCTGATGACCGGAGACGGTGCGCTGAACATGACGGCGGCGCTTCCTCGACTCATCGAAGACGTCGAGCATCTCTGCTCCGAGTCTTCTTCCGTGCCGGCGATAGTGTGAACGAACCGCTCAACGTCTTTCGGCTCGCAGGACGACAGCTCCTGGCCGCCGCTGCCCTCACTGCTCTCGGTTTCTGGTTGTGGCCAGGTGAAACAACCGGCGACTCGAACGGTTGGGCCGTCCGGTTCGCTGCCATCGCATGGCTGATTGCTGCGATCGCCCTGGTCGCAGCCTGCTTCTGGATATCCGTTGGGCTCGTCAATCGCCAATGGAACCGAAGCGGGTTCAATCCGGGAGGCTGGCTTTCAGGCAACAAGCGACGGCGCTAGGCGCTACGGTGCCCGGTTTCTAGTCGGTGCGGGTCACCAGGGCAGTCGGTTCGGCTCAGGATCGCTCGGGTTTCATGCCAGGTTGTGATCTTGCACGGCGTGGCGACGCCATTCGGCGGCGTTTTCGTCGTCGCCCATTCGCTCGAGCACAGAGGCCAGAGCCAGCATCGCTTCGCAATGTCCCTCTGAAGCGGCGCGGAGATACCAGTGTTTGGCGTCGCGAACGCGATCCAGTTCGAACATCCAGTTGCCGAGCTCGTACATCGACGGACTCCAGTACATATCGGCGGCGGTTTTGAGCAGGTCAACTGCCGCTTCGGTTTGGCCCTCAGCGAGGAGCATCCGCCCGAGCCAGTGCATCGCCTCAGGATACGACTCGTCGACGGCCGCTTGATAGGCACGCTTGGCGCGCTCCGCTTCGCCCAGCCTCTCCAGAAGTCCTCCGAGTTCGCAGCGTGCTGCATTCGATCCGGCTGTCGCCGCAACGTCGAACCACGCCAGCGCGTTATCGACATCGCCGTCGATCAGAAAAATCGTTGCCAGATCGCACATAGCCGTTGTATCGCCCAGCTCGGCAGCTCTGCGGTACCAGACCTTGGCGGACTCGAGGTCTCCCGCCACCTCATGGCCGAAGGCGATCTCACACATTTCGGTTGCATCCGCCAGGATTGCCTCTCGAGCGGAGGCAGGTTGATCCGGGCGCGCGACGGCCGCGTGTGATGTGTCTGCGATATAAGAAAGTTCGTCGCTCATCCCTCTGTATCAGCGTATCGCCGAACCCGAACACCGTGTGTGGTCGCTCTAGGTCGATCGACCTATTTCGGCGCCTGCGCTTTTGTCACAGTTGTGACCTATTGTCTCGGCGGTGGATCACTTCGGCCCAGCAACCCGCGCCTGGTTTACCAATACGTTTCGAGAACCAACAGTGGCTCAGGAACTCGGTTGGGAAGCCATAGGCCGCGGCGAACATACCCTCATTCACGCTCCGACCGGATCAGGTAAAACGCTGGCCGCGTTTCTGTGGTCGGTGGATCGCTTGCTCTCAGATCCGGTGCCCGACGATTCCGATCGGTGCCGCGTCCTCTACATCTCGCCGATGAAAGCCCTCGCCTATGACATCGAACGCAACCTGCGGTCACCCCTCGCAGGCATCACCAATGCTGCTGGCCGGCTTGGTGTAGAGACAGCCCCGATCACAACCGCACTTCGAACCGGCGACACGCCCCAGGAGGACCGGCGTCGAATGGCGAGAAAGCCGCCGGACATCTTGCTGACCACTCCGGAGTCTCTGTATCTCCTCCTGACCTCGCAGGCACGCTCGATTCTCACGTCGATCGAGACCGTGATTGTTGATGAGGTACATGCCATGGCCGGCACCAAGCGGGGTGCTCACCTGGCTCTTTCGCTGGAGCGTTTGGAAGAGATTGTCGACAACCCCCCGCAGCGAATAGGTCTTTCTGCGACACAACGACCCCTCAGCGAGATCGCCCGGTTTCTCGGCGGAGGGGAGCACGGCGATAGCGGGTGGGTAGCCCGTCCGGTGACTGTGGTCGATGCGCCCCGAGACAAGCCGCTGATTGTGCAGATATCCATCCCAGTCGCGGACATGACCGACATCGGTCCGGCGGGACCGGTCGATGAACTCGAGCGCCAACCCAGTCGTTCGATCTGGCCGCACATGTACCCTCGCATTCTCGAGCTGATTCGCCAGCATCGATCCACGATCGTTTTCAGCAATAGTCGCGGCCAGGCCGAACGGATTGCGAACCAGCTGAACGAGCTGGCCGAGGAACCGGTAGCAAGAGCCCATCATGGATCTGTTTCCAGGTCCCAACGCCTTGAGATCGAGGATGCCTTGAAACGCGGCGAATTGCCTGCAGTTGTTGCCACCGCAACACTCGAGCTTGGCATCGACATGGAGGCAGTTGAGCTGGTGATCCTCGTCGAGGCGCCGCCCTCGGTCGCGAGTGGTCTGCAACGGGTAGGGCGAGCAGGTCATCAAGTGGGGGCCGCAAGTCGTGCCGCGGTGTTTCCGAAGCATCGGGGAGATCTTCTCGAGGCAGCGGTGGTCGTCAACCGAATGCTTGACGGCTCTATAGAGGAGACCCGCATCCCCGCCAATCCGCTCGATGTGCTCGCCCAGCAGATCGTCGCATCGGTAGCGGTCGAGGACCGCAACGTCGAAGACCTCTACGCGATGATCCGCCGGTCTGCCCCATATGCCGAACTGCCGCGCGGTCCCTTTGAGGCAACCCTCGACATGTTGGCAGGCCGATATCCATCGGACGCGTTCTCGGAACTGCGACCACGTGTGGTCTGGAACCGTGTCGACGGCACGCTCGCAGCAAGGCCGGGAGCCAAGATGCTGGCCGTGACAAACGCCGGAACGATTCCCGATCGCGGGCTCTATCGGGTGGTGTCGCCCGAAGGCGGGCGCGTCGGCGAACTCGACGAAGAAATGGTTTACGAGAGCCGGAGTGGCGACACCATCATTCTTGGATCATCGGCCTGGCAGATAACCGAGATCACTCAGGATCGCGTTGTTGTGGTCCCGGCACCACCTGGCTCCGCAGCACAACTGCCGTTCTGGCATGGCGATGCGATGGGACGACCTCTCGAGCTGGGGAGGGCGATTGGGACATTTGTACGCGAAATTGGGACACTCTCACAGGACCGGGCAGTCGAAGTTCTCGAATCCGATTTCCATCTCGATGCGTATGCCGCCGCCAACCTCGCTCAGTATCTAGCCGAAGAGAAGGAGGCCACAGGCACACTTCCTACGGACAGGACTGTTGTCGTTGAACGTTTCCGCGACGAAATCGGAGACTGGCGTTTGGTGTTGCTTTCGCCGTTTGGCTCCAGAGTTCATGCTCCGTGGGCGATGGCCGCCTCGACACGGATGCGAAATGACCTGGGTCTGGATGTCGACACGATGTGGACGGACGACGGCATCATCTTTCGTTTCCCGGATTCAGATGAGCCGCCGGACTCAGCTCCTCTGTTTGTTCCGCCAGACGAACTCGAAGAGCTCGTGCTCTCTGAAACGGCGAACTCGGCTCTCTTTACGTCGCGATTTCGGGAATCGGCCGGTCGTGCGCTTCTCCTGCCAAGGCGACGGCCTGGCCAGCGCACACCGCTCTGGTTGCAACGTCGACGGGCGGTTGATCTGCTCGAGGTGGCGAAGGAGTTTCCCACCTTTCCCATCGTCCTCGAGACGTACCGGGAAGTTCTGCAGGACTATTTCGATCTGGACGCAGTGACCGGGATTCTCGGAGACATCGCTTCTCGCAAGATCAAGGTCCGGGATGTCGAAACCGACGGTCCGAGCCCGTTTGCATCATCTTTGATGTTCGACTTCATAGCGTCGTACATGTACGAGTACGACGCTCCTTTGGCCGAACGGAGGGCGGCGGCGCTGACGCTCGACCGCAATCTGCTGTCAGAGTTGATGGGCGAACCCGAGCTTCGTCAGTTGCTCGATACCGATGCGATCCATGAGGTCGAGCTTGCGTTGCAGTGGCTCAGTGAGACCCGCAGGGCGAATTCGGCTGAGGGAATTCGCGATTTGTTGCTCGACGTCGGCCCGTTGGACGTAGATGAAATCAGGGCTCGGTCTTCAGGCCTCGATGATCTCGATTCGGTGCTCGATCGGCTGGAATCCGAGGCACGGATCATCAAAGTCTCCTCGCGCTGGGCTGCTATCGAAGATGCGGCACGACTGAGAGACGCGCTCGGCTATGCCTTGCCGCAAGGCGTGCCGCAGGCTTTTCTCGAGCCCATTGCTGACCCGCTCGGCGATGTGGTGGGCCGGTTCGCGAGAACCCATGGCCCGTTTACGACCGGCGAAACGGCTGCAGCTCTCGGGCTGCCCGTTGCAGTTGTTGCCGAGGTCCTGGCACGCCTGGAGGGACGCGGACAGATAGAACAAGGCGCCTTCCGACCGTTGGGGACGAAGACAGAGTGGGTAAATCGAGAGGTCTTGCGCCGCATGAGGAGGCGTTCGCTCGCGAAATTTCGCGACGAGCTCGAGCCGGTCGAACATCATGACCTCGCCAGGTTCATGCTGGGCTGGCATGGTGTTGGAGGTGGTTCCAATCGCATCGGTCGGTTGCACGAGATTGTCACTCAGCTGCAGGGAATGCCCATCCCTGCCTCCATTCTCGAACGCGACGTCCTGGCCTCCAGGATGGAATATCGACCCGATCTTCTCGATCAGCTCATGGCGACGGGAGAAGTCGTCTGGATCGGCAGAGGTCCGCTGGGAACCAGGGACGGAAGGGTTGCTCTGTATTTTCGTGATCAGGTTCCCCTCCTCCACGTCCCCGACCTCGATGATGTACCCGCCGGAGAACTCCATATCCGGCTTCGTGGACACTTGCGCGACCGGGGAGCATCATTTTTTCGCGATCTGTATGACGCAGCCGGCGGCGGCAGTCCCGAAGAGGCGCTCATCGCGCTCTGGGACCTCGTGTGGGCCGGTGAAGTAACAAACGACACCCTTGCTCCGTTGCGGGCCTACGGCTGGGGAAAGGCGCGGACCAGGGGAGGGGGGAGGCCACGAGTGCCTTCCGCCGCTCCTCCTTCTGGATCCGGTCGCTGGTACCTGGTGAGTTCACTCCTACACGATGTCGCTCCGACCGAGGCAGCTACGGCGAGGGGAACAATGTTGCTGGAAAGACATGGAGTGGTTGCCCGAAGCGTCATAGCTGGGGAAGGAACGCCTGGCGGGTTTACGGGTCTCTACCCGGTGTTCTCGGCGATGGAGGACATCGGCAAGGTGCGGCGCGGTTATTTCGTGGAAGGATTGGGTGGCGCTCAGTTTGCATATCCGGGTGTCGTCGATCGGCTCCGTCTTCCGGGCGATGATGCCATTCATGTTGTCGCGGCGGCCGACCCGGCAAACCCGTACGGTGCAGCAGTTCCATGGCCGGAAACTGAAGGGCGGCCGTCACGCAGCGCTGGTGCATACGTGATCCTGGTGGACGGCACTCTTGCCGTTTTCGTGGAAAGAGGCGCTCGCCGGCTCATCTCCTTCACCGATGATCCGAATGTGATGCACCAGTCTGCGGCGGGGCTAAGGCGGCTGGCGGCTCGCGTCAAGCGCTTGGAAATAGAGTTGATCAACGGAAACAAGGCAGGCGATACGGCACTCGGTGCCGTTCTCAAGGAAGCCGGATTCCGTCATTCCTACAAGGGGCTGCGGGCTTGATCTTTCACCTAATCTCGGTGTATGGGCATTACTGAAACATTTGCAAAGGTGGGAACCGGGGCTCACGCAGCGCTCTATAAGTTGTTGGGTGGCAGATTTGTAGGAGCGTCGGACGACGCCGGAGGTCTGATCGTCGTGACGACCAAAGGACGAAAAACCGGAAAACTGCGGAGTCGGCCACTCATGCACATGCGAGATGGTGAGAACCTGTTGGTAGTTGCCTCGGCGGGCGGTGCGGATGAGCATCCGAGTTGGTACCTGAACATGGAGGCTGACCCGCATGTCACAGTCCATGTCGCCGATCGGACCGAGCGTTACCGTGCGCGAACAGCTACGGGAGAAGAACGCGACAAGCTGTTCGCACGATTCGTTGAACTCAACAACGCGTTCGCCTCATATGCCGAAAAGACGAGCAGAACGTTGCCGGTTGTGATCCTCGAGCCGGACCCCTAACCGTCTCCTCCGTGTGCCGTTTGGCCGATGATTGCGAGCGTCGTTCTGGTTGAGGCGCATGCTTCGCAAATCGATTCCGGAATGACCCCGACCTTCATGAGGCCGTTGAATATCTTGCAGCCGAGGCAGTAACCGAACACGGATTCGAGCGTAGCGGCGAAGGTGATGGCACTCACAAGCGCAACAGCCAGGGTGCCCGAGCCAAAGCCATTATAAGCGACCACGGCACTCACCGAAAGTAGCGCTCCGATGCCCTGAGCGAACCGTTTTGGTGGGCCGGGCACGTAGCGGTGAACAATTGCCAGTCGTGGAGTAATGCCTCTCGTTACGATCTGACCGAGAGGCGACAGTGTGGGTCCGGTCATTACCCGCGCCACGAATCCGTACGCAAGAACCCACAGAATCCACGACGTCTGTGTGATGAGAAACACTGACGTCAGGATGACCACGCCGGCTGCGACGAGCCGAGCGGAACTTTCGTTTACCGGATCTGGAAAGGTGAATAGTTGCTTCAAAGTTGAGAGTCCTTGTTCGGAGGGGTGTCGACTGACGGGGAGGCGGGAGGGGCGATATGCCCTAGGCCATGGGATATGTCGTCAGACAACAACACGCGAGGAGGGACCAGCACAAGGACCCGGTGCCGGGCAACTGAGGTATCGGAGATGAGGTGGAGAAATCCATCGCGTGACTTTCGCGTCGTATCGCAACTATAGGCCTAGTTTCTTGAAAATCCACCGGAGGTTTTAGTAGAGAAACTCAAAGCATCCTCATCTGTGCCGGCCGCGGTCGCGTTGATATCGGAAGCATCTCTCGCCCTCAATGAGACGTTTTCGGTGATCACGTCGCGGGCGCAGCAGCGTTTTGAAGATCAAGATTGGCGCGGTCAGCGGGCAGATTCTCTCGAGCGGCTGGATCTGCATACGTCCGCGGTACGTCAAGCCGAGCAAGAACTCCGAGGATTATTGGCGGCCGATGTCACCAACCGGGATGTCTGGCGGTCGATGAAGACCGAATACGCCGCAGCGATGGATCATGAACGGTCGAAAATACTCTCGTTCACCTTCTTCAATTCGATCACACGCCGCGTGTTCGACACCAGCGGCATTGACCCCGAAATCGAGTTCATTGCACAGCGTGTCGTTACCGGAGGATCGACCACGCCTGTCGCTCATCTCCATACCTACGACGAGGGCAATCTGGCTGACCTCATCAAGACCATGTTGGTCGATTGCGAATTCGCCATCGGGTTTCGTGATGTAGACGGCGATGTCGATCGCGCAGTCGAACTCATCGAACGCCGGGTGTCGCACGAAATTCGGGGCATAGAAATGATCCGATCGGTGCATTTCCGGGAGCAGGCGGCGTATCGGGTTGGCCGGTTGATAACCGGGTCGGAGTCGATCCCCTTCGTGGTAGCTCTCCGGAATACGCCGCGTGACATCATGATTGATGCTGTGCTGATTGGAGAATCCGCGGTCAGCATTTTGTTCAGCTTCACCAGGTCTCACTTTCACATCGACCACGAAGCCGGGTACGAACTCGTGCCGTTTCTCCAGGAACTCATGCCGCGCAAAAGGCCATCGGAGCTCTTTACCGCGCTTGGCTATCACAAGCACGGTAAGACGCTTCTATATCGAGAAATACTCGATCATCTCGAACTCACGTCGCATCGATTCACCACTGCACCTGGAACGCCGGGCCTCGTCATGCTCGTCTTTGCCATGCCAGACATGGATCTGGTGTTCAAGGTTCTTCGTGACCGTTTCAAGCCGCCAAAACGCACGACGAGGCGAGAAGTAAAAGCAACGTACGAGCTCGTGTTCAAGCACGATCGTGCGGGACGCTTGATCGATGCCCAGGAGTTTGAGCATCTCCAGCTGTTCGGGCGCCGTTTCGAGCCTGAACTGCTCGAAGAGCTGCTTGCGGAATGTGGTTCTACGACGTCGCTCGACGGCGATCTGGTGACCCTCGAGCACGTCTACATAGAACGCCGTGTGACGCCGCTCAATCTGGTGGTCCATCATCCGGACGCGGCCTATGGCCCGGATGTGCCGGCAGCCGATCGCACGGCAGCCGTCGTCGACTATGGCCAGGCGATAAGGGACATGGCCGTTGCGAATGTATTCCCGGGCGACCTGCTCTTGAAGAACTTCGGGCTGACCCGCCATGGCAGGGTGGTGTTTTACGATTATGACGAGCTGGTACGGGTCACGGAGTGCGTGTTTCGCTCACTACCCGAGTCCCCGCCAGGCCACGAAATGGATGAAACGCCGATGTGGGGTGTTGGTCCTCACGACATCTTCCCGGAGGAGTTCGGGTCCTTTCTCGGATTGCCGCCCGGGCTTCGTGACGCATTCATCGAACATCACGGCGATCTGCTGACACAGAGGTGGTGGCGGGGAATTCAGAAGCGAATTGCAGAAGGGGAGCTGATCGAAATACCGCCGTACTCAGACGAGTTCAGGGTAGACCGCTAGTCGCTGGCAGAATCGAAGATCGGTTAGTTTTCCACCATGCCAGAGGGAGATTCCATCTATCGTGCCGCCCGATTGCTCGAGCATCGGCTGGTCGGTGAAGAGGTCATTTCGGTCAATGGAAGCCATCGCGCCGTTGCCGGATACGGTCGTCGTCTGGTCGGCCGGACCGTTGATCGGATCGAAAACCGCGGCAAGCATCTTCTGATTCACTTTTCGGGTGATTGGACGGCCAGGTGCCACCTGAAAATGACGGGATCCTGGAACGTCTACCGTCCCGGTCAGGCCTGGACCAAAGAAGAAGGCGCTGCGCGGTTTGTGCTGACGACGCCTGATTCTGTTGCGGTTTGCTTTGCGGCGCCCGACGTCGACATAAAGCCGACACCCGTGATCGAGGACCAGATTGCCCATTTGGGTCCTGACCTCACGGCAGACGAATTCGACGTCGAAGAGGCGCTGAGGCGAGTCGAAGCGTCGAAAGCCGCCACGGTTTCCGATCTTCTACTTGACCAATCGGTGATGGCCGGCGTGGGAAACGTGTTCAAGTCAGAGATAGCATTTCTCCTTGGGCTGAACCCGGCGGGTGATCCGTCGTTACTTACATCGGCCGATCGAGCGGCGATCGTAGAGGAGGCCCGGCGTTTACTGATGGTGAATCGCGAATTGCCTAGACGGGTGACTACGGGAGACAGGCGGCGACCGTATTACGTGTATGGACGAAACCGGCAGGGATGCCGTCGCTGCCGGTCAAGGATTCGCTCTGGCAATGTGGGTGATCCTCCACGCGTGACCTACTGGTGTCCAACCTGTCAAGGCACACCGTGAACCGAGCTGCGATGCCAATTGCCCCTGGATAACCTCTGGCAGATGAAAGAGATCGAAATTGTCGAGGTTGGTCCGCGCGACGGTCTGCAAAATGAGACTGCCGTACTCGACACGCCTGTGAAGATCGAGTTGCTCAACCGTCTTGCTGATGCGGGCGCCAAGCGAATCGAGGCTGTGAGTTTTGCTCACCCCGGATATGTTCCCCAGATGGCCGACGCAGAAGCCGTAATGGCCGGACTCATCAAGCGAGCCGGGGTTTCCTACATCGGTCTTGTCATGAACGAGCGGGGATACCGGCGGGCGGTCGACACACCCGTAGATGAACTGAACTTCTCGGTGAGTGCCACCGACGGCTTCAACCTGGCCAACTTGTCGGCGAAGGTGGAGGACACCCTCGCATTCATTGAGGCTTTTGCCCCGGACGTGTCCCTTCCAACGACCGCAACAATATCGGTCGTGTGGGGCTGTCCTTTTGACGGAGAGGTGGAACCGGAACGGGTGGTTGAAATCGCATCGCGTCTGGTTGCAGCGGGAATCGACGAGCTGGCACTGGCAGACACGATCGGCGTCGCCAATCCCTGGGCGGTTCAAGGAATGATCGACGCGGTTTCTGTGGTCACCGGAAGCGTTCCGCTCCGTGTCCACTTCCACGACACGAGAAACACGGGACTGGCGAACGCTTTTGCGGCAATCGAATCCGGTGTTCGATTTCTCGACAGCTCTGTGGGTGGTCTCGGAGGTTGTCCATTCGCTCCCGACGCTACCGGCAATATCGCCACCAACGATCTGGTC
>JABDOU010000388.1 GCA_013043085.1 Acidimicrobiia bacterium | reverse complement strand
CGGGCAAGAGCTTCGGTGCGGGCGTAGTCGAGGTATTCATCGCACGAATCAAACAGCGTGAGTGTTGATTCTCCGATCGCTCCAACGGTGACTGGACGACTGTCCGGGGTTACATCACTGACCCGGGCACAAGCCGAGGACAGAAGGCTCAGGGCGAGGATCGCGGCAAGCGTGCGTTTCATTGTTGTTCTCTTCTTTGAGGGAGTATCGACCATTTCCGTTTCGACGTTGAGTACCGGTCCAGAGTTCCATGTGACATCGACGTGCGGACAATTTCCTGACTTCTGTGCACCACGAACCCGCTCGCGGTTCAGGTTCACACGAATGAGAAAGCAAGAAAGAGGACAACAAAAAAGGGGAAGACCGCATGTGCGGCCTTCCCCTTTTGGATCGTTTCGTTGTCGTGTGCGTCAGCTCTTGCTGGCCGTCGCGGGCTTCCTGGTAGCTGTCGTCGTCTTGGCGGCAGGCTTCTTGGCAGCCGTCGCCTTGGCGGCAGGCCTCTTGGCAGCCGGCGTCTTGGCGGCAGGCTTCTTCGCAGCAGGTGCCTTCTTGGCAGCAGGCTTCTTGGCAGCAGGTGCGCCGGCGGAGGCGGACTTGGCAATGGCAGGCTTGCGTACTGCGCTGGTGGTTGGCTTGTCGTCACGCGACATGGCGTCGCGCCAGTTGCCGATCAATTCCTCCACCTGGTCCTGTACCTTCTGCACGCTCTCCTGAATCTGGGACATGTCGAAGTCCTTGAACATGTCGGGTGCGTCGGTGAGACGGCTTGCGATCTTTTCGCCCTCTGCTGCCCATGCGCCTGCGAGGTCATCGTTGCTATCGGCCCATTCGCTCACTTCTTCGCGAGCAGCCTTGGTGAGGTCTCCGGTGAGTTCGAGAAAGCGCCTGGCGATCCAAACTGGTGCGCCGAGCATGGCGTATCCGGCCTTATTGAGGTCCATCTTGTCGTTCATTCTTTCGTTTCCTTTTCGTTGTCTCTGACGAAACTCTCGTATATCTCAACGAGGGCTCGCCGTTGTCCCGCTGTGAGGCGGCTATCGGCTTCTATGGAGTCGACCACTGTGGCGTCATCGGGCTGGTCACCCGCGAGCCATCCTGCACGCTGGTACAGCGACTCGGCCGAAATGGAAAGTGCGCCTGCCAGCGCTTTCACAATGTCAGCCGACGGTCGTCGCAGCCCGCGCTCGATCTGGCTCAGGTACGGATTGGAGATTCCGGCCTGTTCAGCCAGCTTGCGAACCGACAATGCGCTTCGCTCTCGCTGGGTCCTGATAAAGGCGCCGAGCTCGTGAAGTGGTTCTGCCATATCGCTAGCAAGTATATCGGCTAACGCTTGCAATAGTTAGCAAGTTTCTCCGAAATGATCCCTGCCGGAACATTGGCCGACTCGAGTACCGGCCCGGCGCACCCATGCCGGCAGAGACATGTCTCCGATACGAGAAGGGGAACGCCCCTAGTAGGAAATGACCGGTTCCAATTTCTTGGCCCCGCTCACCCAACCCTCGACCATGTCTTCTGTAGGTAACCGACGGACCAGGTTCTTCTTGTCGTTCAGCTCCACCAGTTGGCGAAGCAGCGAATTCGGATTCCTACGGCGCAGCTCCTTGACGGTGTCGATTCCAGCGGCCTCGAGAAGGTCGGCGTACTCCTCACCTACTCCTTTGACCCGCATCAGGTCCGCTCGATTTGCCCATGACAGAATCTCCTTTTCATCGAGACCCGTGATTCCGGCGAGGGCCTTTCGGTCGGCCCTGGTTGCTGAACGTTTCAGCAGGGCCTCGGTCGTCCGCACTCGATTGCGACGAAGGTTTCTCGCTTGTGTACGAGACAAGCCCTGGATGGCATCGATAGATGGCATTGATCTGTAACTCCTGAGGTGATCGGCGAGCAGATTACCGAGCACGGGGCCGTGCCGTCAATGCGGCTTTTCCGACTTCTTGTCGGGTCTCGCCAATGCGAGGGCACGATCCGAATCAATCCGACGTGCAGGTAGGGCGTCAATCCGCACGTCGGAGACGTCCGGTGCGGTTTCGATAATCCTGAGAAGCTCGGTGGAAACGTCCGCGCTCATCAGCCGATCCCAAAACCCGCTTCTGATCAGCAGTGGATATCCACGCTGGTATCGATAGACCGGAGCGACCACGAGCGACCCATCGGCCGCCAATAGTTCATCGATAGCTGCAAGGGGAGTCTCGGCCTGATCGGCGTGGGTTACCAGTACCGCTGCAGGTGGACCCGTCCGCCGCATGAGGTGATCGAGTGCAGCGCTCAGAGAGGACATGGCACCCAGGTGCCAATCGAAGTCGACGACGATGGTGAAGCCTTCGAAATCGACCGCCGATATCACGGCATCGGCATCATGGCCGAGTACAACGATCCGTTCGTCGACCGGCCACGTCAACATCTGGCTCATGACGTGTTCGAGCAGCGTTTCCTGCTGGTCCCACATGAGCAACTGCTGGTGTTCGGAGAGTGCCGCATGTTGACCGCTGGCCAGCAGCACCCCGGCCACGGTCATATCAGAACCTCGAGACCGGCATCAACGAGGGCATCGGTCAAAACGTCCGTTTCCCCGATGCGAACCGAGAGCGACAAGATGCCGCCCCCACCATGTTCCTGATGGCGTAACTGAAGGTCGCGAATATCTACCTGGCTCGCCTGGAGGGCGGAGCCGACCTTGCCCAGCTCACCCGGCCTGTCGCTGAGGGCGACGCGCACAAGAGCCACTGGAGGTGAGAGGCGCTGGCGGGTTTCTCGCGCCAGCGACAGTCGCTCGACCAGGACATCGGGATCGTCGTGAAGCAGTAGCTCTTTGAAGGACGCCAGCCGCTCAACTAGGTCATCGATCGAATGGGCCACCGCAGTTCGGTTGGTGCGCAAGATGTCGGTCCAGGCGTCGGGCTCCGACAGCGCCACCCGGGTGAGATCCCGGAAACTACCTGCCGCCAGATGGATGGCGGATGGGGTTTCGCTTGCCGAAGCGATGAGAGCAGCCGCCAGGGCGTGTGGCAGATGGCTGATCATGGCGACCGCAGCATCGTGTTCATCTGCGCTCACATACACCGGGAATGCTCCGAGATCCTCGACCATCGACTCGACCATCTCACGAGCCGGCGTAGTCGATTCATCGCTCGCCACCAACACCCAGGCCGCACCTTTGAACAGGGCTCCGGTCGCGGGCTCAGGACCGCTCATTTCCCGACCAGCCATGGGATGCCCACCGATGAAGGACTTCAAATGGGAAGCTGCGTCCATCACGCTGGCTTTGACACTCGCGACATCTGTGACGACCGCATCAGGTGCGAGTTCTTCCTGGTGCAGGGCGCCCAGCAGAGTCGGAATCACCGACCCGGGCGCAGCCAACACGATCAACTTCGCGTCCCCGACAGCTTCGGCCATCGTGCCGGCCGTACTGGAGAAAGCGCCGCGTGCCCGTCCCTCGGCCGCGTGAGCGGGGTCCGGGTCCCACCCAACCACATCCCAGCCGGCATCGGACAGGCCGAGCGCGATCGAAGTACCGATCAGGCCGGTTCCGAGAATGGCGGCGTTTCGTACATCGGGCATAGAACCTCAGGGCAGATGAACGGCAGCAGCCTACGCACGCCTTCCGCTCGTCGCTAGGGTCGATGTATGACGACCATCAAGCGATTGACCGACTCATGCCTGGTAGTTACCGATTCGACCGGAACGACTGTGTTCGATCCAGGCTTCTACACCTACGACCACGACTATGTCGACCTCAACGAGCTCGGCGACGTGCAGCGAGTGCTGATCAGCCACGAGCACGGTGACCATGTGAGCCCCGGTTTCGTGCGATGGCTCGTCGACCGCGGAACCGACGTGAAGGTGTATTCCAATCAGGCGGTTGCCAGCCTCCTCGAACAACACGACATCGACGTTCTCGTCGACGATCCGGTCGGCATAACGTCGGAGGACGTGACGCACGAGGTGATACCAAACGGCACATCGCCACCCAATCGGAGTTACACGATCGAAGGCGTTTTGACGCATCCGGGAGACAGCTACGGCCCCACAACGACCGCGCCCGTATTGGCACTTCCTCTGTTGACACCATGGGGCACCACCACAAAATCTGTCGAATTCGCGAGAAGGCTCGGCCCGAAACAAGTTGTCCCGATCCACGACTTCTATCTGAGCGAGGGAGGCAGGGCCTGGATCACGGGCATGGCCAAATCGGTTCTCTCCCACGCCGACATAGAGCTCGTCCCGCTCGACTGGGGACAGGCCTACACCATCTGAACGCTCTCGCTTTACGGGACTGGATCTAAGCGCGAAACAAACTCTGCTTCCCGCGAAAAGAGTCTTTGACCTCTTGTCCTCATCTGGTTGTGCACAACCCCCTGTGGAAACCTGTGGAAACTGTGGATAAAGGTCCA
>JABDOU010000384.1 GCA_013043085.1 Acidimicrobiia bacterium | reverse complement strand
ACGGGTTGATCGGAAGCAACCAACGAACCTTCTGGCGATTCCACCGTGATGTGGGCAGAAGTCCCGGAACGAATCTGAATTGTTCTCGCCGAGGGTCCCTCCCCCACCGTTACGTTCGCCTCGGTTGGGCTCGGATTGAGAATCCATATGTCGATAGCACCGCCCCGTGACGGCCCCGCGACCATCCACCGTCTCGACAGATCGCTGATTGCTGATTCACCATAGCGACCGGATTCGCTGTCTCCGACAAGGGTGACGATTACCGGCCCGGTGGCTGATATTCGGGAGCCGAGCACCACCGGTCCCAGAGAGGTGGCAGGTAGAACGACATGACCAAGCGGCTCGAGAACCAGCGTTTCTTGGCCCGAGACGCCGCTCGAATCGATTCCTGTGTACTCAACCTCCACCCGCTCTTGCCGTGGATTGGTCACTGCGATGTCGCCGACAACATCGCCGACACGAACAGTGGGCAGATACCAATCCGTTGCGGCGCGCTCGGCTCTCCACGTGGCAATCCCGTTCGGCGTTGTCGAAACCATCGCCGGAAGCAGCCGACCATCGGTGACATCAACGGCAACCTTGACCATCGTCCGTTGCCCCAGAATTTCGTGCAATGGAATCTCTACGACGTCTCTAGGCGGAACGCCGACCGATTCGAGTTCGGTGATGGGCTCCGGACCAAATTCAGTGGTCAGCCGGATGTCGGCCTTGGCGCTCGATAGCAAGGGATTCATCAGACGCAACACGAGCCGATCAGCCGATCCGATCGGACCACCGTAGATGGTCCACGCGTTACGGGGTTCGGCGTAACAGGTTGTGGCCGTCGTCCTTGTCGGTCCCTCGTTGATCCATGAGGCTCCGGCGTCCTCGGCTTCAACCTCAACCACCGCCCCACCCGTAAACAACTGGCCAGGGGGTTTGAACATCGCGGTGGCGGGGCGCTCGGTCGTTATCTCCACTGTGTCGACGACCATGTTCGAATCGATGATTGAGATCAAAGAGGTCGATGCCGATCCCGAGACCGCCTGGAATGTCGTTTCCGCTCCGGCGCCTGAACCGACGCAGTAGAAAACGCCGGATTGGATACCGGAGAGCGGTTCGGGAGGAGCTTCTTCCTCAGCTGGGGCGACAGGCGGCAATGAAATCCAGGCGACACCCGCGACGACGATGACCGCAGCAATAACGGCAGCACGATAGATCATCAGGATCCGCGGTCCCTCACTGCACGAAGCTTGATACCGAGAACGCCTATCACCAGATAGAGCACGGCGACCATCAGGGACAGCCAGGTCAGGTTTCTCAGCACTGTCGATCCCTCATAGGTGATTGTCTCTGCGTCGTCGGCCGAAACGACCCCGGCCCAAACGTCTTGAACAAACTCGCCAGGGCCCCACCGGGTATCTGCGTTCTCGGCGATCCTCACCATCGACCCTCCATCACCCGGTGATTGATAGTCGGGCAACGAGAAAAGCCACTTTTCTCCTCGATCGTCAACGGCTCTCGACATCCATGGTTCCACCTCAAAGGCGCCGTCCGGTGCCTGTCCCAGCTCACCGAGATCGAGCTGACCTCGCAAACGCGAGGTCAGAGCATTCGGACTGGTCGCAATGATCCAACGAACGCCGAACGGAGCCAGTTCCGACCCTCCGCGGATCGTATCACCGTCGAGCACCCTTTTGAGAGTTGCCTCCATTTCGGTGTCTCCGATCCGTTCAGCTGGAAGCCACAGCTCCGAAATGTCGGGCGTCGGCGCCGACACAACGCGAAAACTCAGCTCGTCTGTGAGCGCCCGGCTGTCGCCTGGCAGCGAGCCGGGCGCACCGATGAGAAGAATACGCGAGCTTCCCTGATCGGGATCGGCCGCATCAGTGACCGTGAACCGCACGAGCCGTTCATAGTCATAGCCGGGCAACCCTCCACGTCCGAGGAAAACATACGGAAACACCGCCACCGAGAGCACAATGACCATGAGGCCGCCCAGCCATCTGGTCCAATTCAAACCCCGGGGCTGCTCCATCAGTGTCGCCCCGGCGATGATCGCAATGCCGAAAGATGCGACGAGAATCGCGGCAAATGAGGCTTCGAGGCCGATTTCACTGCCGAGTATCTCGCGGTGGGAGTTTCTCGACACCACGGCTCCCACCGCTGCGAGCAGGCCTCCCCAGCCTGCCAATTTGGCGGCCTGACGGGTCCCTGCGATCACGACCACCAGAAACCCGATGCCGACCGCAACAACGACCCAGGTGTTTGGCGACCAGTAGAAGTTGTAGCCAGATCGAGAAACGATGTCGTACGAGCCAACGAGGCCGATCCATGGCAGCAACAATGGGATAGCTGCGATTGCGCTCAGCGATCCCAGAGCCATCGGGAACCCGCCCCGCTGCGGATCGGTGACAGTGAGAAGAATGAGGATGATCGTCGGAACGGCGATGATCGGGATGGAGAATCCGGCTCCAATCGCAGTCAGCAACGCCATGATCGCAATCCCTGAAATGTTGTCGAGAAAACCGGTGCGGCTTCGGAGCCCGAGATACACGACCCACGGCACAACAGCTGCCGCCATCAGAGTTGGCCATGCTCCTGCCTGCGAGATTGTCCAGGCCGCCGGACCTACGATGTAGAGCAGGGCTCCGGAGTACCTACCTCCAAGACCCACTCCCAAACGTTCAAGGAGTCGTGCCATCCCGGCGGCGCCCGCCAGCACCGCTGCGAATGTCAGAAGCCAGCCACCGATTTCGGGATTACCGAATACCAGAAGCTGCGCCAGTGCAGACAGCGCAACACCCGGACGATAGGGCTCCGGGCTTCCAAGGCCCGCTGCGTTCCAGCCGCCGGCGTAGGCCCTGAGCATGCCCCAGGCGGAATCCGCGAGGGGCATCGAATAGCCCGTCGTCGGTAGACCCTGACCGAACAGGGTGCGGGTTCCGAGGAAAACTATCCCGACGATGCTTGTAGGCCAGACCCAGTTCGGTCGCAGCAGTGCTTCTTCACCGGTATCAACGAGGGTGACCACGTTGCGGGCGAGCGGCGTAGAGCTGAACAGACTGGCTATGGATGCTCCGACCTGGCTGAGGCGCAGCGATCCGCGTCGTTGATATCGAAACAGCTCTTCGTCACCAACGGTTCTGGCAACAGAACGTCTCTGCTGGAGCGTCTCGGGAAGATGGATGATGTTCCAACCCACGGCCATGAGGAAGCCGGGAAGGGTGAATCGCCTGCGAAGCGGACTGAGAAACCCGTCGGCGATCCCAACAGCGAACGCTACCGGCAGCACCCACCACAGGGTTAAGGCGCTGTATGCCTTGAGGATCGCCCTGAGCCGCCCCGTCTCGCGTTGCCAGAATGGAGTTCCTCGGCGAAAGTCATCTGAGACTTCCACCTCGGACGAGGGCGCCACGATGATTCTTCCGCCCGCCAACCTGATTCGTTGACAAAGATCCAGGGAGGCACTTTCC
>JABDOU010000363.1 GCA_013043085.1 Acidimicrobiia bacterium | reverse complement strand
GACAAGTTGGCTGCGTTTGCGACGCTGTACGAGGTACTGGTCACGTTTTCGAAGGTTCTGGCTCCTGTGCTCCCCTTCATCACCGAAGAGATCTATCAGGGGCTTGTGGCTGATAGAGACGAGTCGTCTGAGCGAAGTGTCCACCTCGCCCGGTTTCCGGAATATGCCGAACACCTCGTGGATAGCCAACTCGAGTCGGACATGGCAACCGTGCGGTCGATCGTGACGCTCGCTCACTCTCTACGTGCGCAGGATGGAGTTGGCGTTCGTCAGCCGCTCGCGTCACTCACGGTCATGGCACGTGAACCCGCCATCCTCGCTTCCGCCGAACGCTTTTCCGGAATCATCACCGATGAGCTGAATGTCAAGACCGTCATCACTTCCGAAGACGACGCGTGGGCAGTGGAAACCTCGGCAAGGCCAGACTTCAAGATTCTCGGTCCGCGACTCGGAGGCGATGTCCGGAGCGTTGCAGGCAGTTTGAGCAACCTGTCAGAGGAATCGGTTGCCGAACTCGTCGCCGGGAGGGCAGTAGAAGTCGCGGGATTCACGATCTCGCCTGACGAGGTGGTGCTGACCCGCACCCCCCGCCCCGGAGTGCTTGCGGCCAGTGAGGGACCGATCAGCGTCGCTCTCGACACCGAGCTCACACCCGACCTCATCGGCGAGGGACGTGCCCGGGAAGTGATCAATCGGGTCCAGAACGCTCGCCGGGAGGCAGACCTTCATGTGAGCGATCGGATTTCGCTCACGCTGCTAACCGAATCTGTATCGCTTCGCGACGCCATCGCCGAGCACATCGATTTGATCTCGGCCGAAGTCCTCGCGACCGGCATCCAGGTCAAGGACGCGCAGCCCGATTTCGGCGCAGCGATCGGCGAGGAGCTGCTGGGGATCGATCTTGTGGTCGTCGGCCGGCTGGCGGATACGCCATAAAAGCTCGGCTCACGAGTCAGCGAACAACCCCGAATCCGCTAGTCGAGTGGGAAGGTCGAGTGGGAAAGCCGTGTGGGAAGCCCGTGTGGGAAAACCGAGCGGCATGCGGGTCGCCCGAATCCGATCAAACGATCGATGAACGATGATGAACTGTATCAGCGAACGCCGCCGCGGTAGCCGCGGTGTCGTTCCCACGGCCGCAAACCTCGGGGTTGCTGCAGATAGACGGCATTTGGTGATACCACATCTTCGACGTCGTCGAGGTCACCTTCTCGCTCGTGCTCCATTTGCTCTTCGAGTGCCATGAGTTCTTCGGTGTCAGGCTCGTCGATGTTGTCGAGCTTCTTTTGATCTGCTCGTTCGAGAATGTCAGCGATCGAATGCGTTTCGAGATCGATCGACCCGACGATTCCTTCGAGTTCGCCGCTCGACGTGATGGCAAACGCCTTGACCCGTTCCTGGAGGTCGCCGACAGCTGTTCTCAACTGCACCAGCCGCTGTGCCAGTCTGTGCTGCTCGGCTTCGCGCTGCGCCCTCAGATCGCCGTACTCGTGTTCGAGCTTTGACCGGGCGTTCTTGGCGACTTCATCGGCCTCTCGTTTGACTCGCTCGGCCTCCTCAATCGAGGACGTGAGCATCCTCTCGGACTCCTCCGAAGCCTGACGTCGCAGTGAGTCCGCTTCGGCCTGAGCTTGTTGCATCAGCTGATTGGCCTTCTCCTGAGCCTCGGCGACCATCTCCTGGGATGTTCGTTGAGCGGCAACAAACGTCCGCTTGATGGCTTCCTCGGCTTCGTCAGTCGCCGAAAGATCAGCTTCCAACTCACTGATGCGGTCCATCTGCTGGCGGACCAATGCTTCCTTGGCGCGCATGGTTTTGACAACGTCCTCGAGGAATTGCTCGATTTCGTACCGGTCGTAGCCGCGGAACACTTCCCGGAACGTTTGCTGCTGGATTTCGATTGCTGTTAATTCCGCCATGGTTTGCCAGGTTAGTGAGTTAAACCGGTGCGGTCCAGAGAACGATTGTGCACGGCTCAGCAGACCACGAAGATCAGGACCTGCAAGAGGATGATGAGCACAATCGGGCTGAGGTCAATGGCTACGGCCGACGTCCTCAAGGGAGGGATCACCCGCCCGAGCGGACGCAGGGCAGGTCCATAGATCCGCCTGAGTACGGTGTCGATCTTTCCGATGGGGTGGCTGGAAGGCACCTGGAGCCACGAGAGCACGAGCATTACGAGCAGCCCATAAAACGCAGCACGAACCACCAGACACAGAAGTTCACTCATCGACTGCTAGCCCACATCGTCGATCAGCCCAGATCGTCGACCGAGTAGAGGCCTAGATCTGCCAACCTGCGGCGTTCTTCGCGACTCAGGGTCACCCGCGGTGGAGATACCAGAATCACCCCGGTATTGATCTTGGTCATTGTCCCGTCGAGCGCATAGGTGATACCCGAGCAGAAGTCCACGAGCCGTCGCACAGTATCAGGCCCGGCGGAGCGAAGATCGAGTACGACAGGCAGTCGATCACGGAGGTAATCGGCCATCCGTTTGGCGTCATCGAACTCCTCGGCCACCAGCACCTCGGCGTGAGTATCCCTAACCGGCACGGCTCGCACCGTGCCTGCATCCCCCAG
>JABDOU010000322.1 GCA_013043085.1 Acidimicrobiia bacterium | reverse complement strand
CTGCCGACCTGAGCGCTTCGTCACCGCCGGTGCGGATCGACTCGACGATGCGTCCGGCCTCGGAACGGATAGACGCATCGGGAACCGCAGATCGGCTCACAAGAGAAGTTCGTGTTTCGTCATCCAGTTCCGAAAGCCGGACTGAGCGAATCTTCATCGGATCAGCTGGCCGATCGGAACAACCAGAAGGCCGGTAGCTCCGGCTTGCTGCAGCCGGGGAAGCAGCTCCCAGGCGATATCTCGATCAATAACGGTGTGCACTGCAACGTGGGTACCGTCGGCAAGGGGGATGATGGTGGGGGAGTCGAGGCTGGGGAGGAGTTCAAGGATCTCATCGCGCTGTTCGAGGGGTGCATTCATGAGGAGATACCGCTTGGTTCTTCCTGCAATCACAGCCTGCAGCATTGTTGCGACCCGGTGGATCGCCTCGGCTTTTTCGTGGTCGTAAGGACTGCGTTCAAGAGGGGCGACGAGGACCGCCTGCGACTCCATGATCGTCATGACCGGGCGGAGACTGTTCACCAGCAACGTGCTGCCGGACGAGACGAGATCGACGATGGCATCTGCAATCCCTAGTTTCGGCGCCACTTCAACCGATCCCTTGAGGGGTACCAGATCGACCTTGATGTTGTGTGTTTCAAAGTAGGAGGCCGTCACTCGCTGGTGGGAAGTCGCAACGCGAATACCTTCGAATCCCTCGGGACCTTTGATTTCAGATGCTTTGGGAACTGCGGCGACCAGCGCGCACTTTCCCATCTCCAGCTCCACCAATGTCTCGAACCCGGCGTCGAAGTTTGCAAGCAAGTCCTGGCCGGTAATACCCAGGTCTGCGACGCCGTCAACCAGCAACTCGGCGATATCGTCGGTCCGGACGAAGAGCAGTTCGATCGGTGCGTTCCAGACACGCACGCTCAGTGCTCGCTCTGTCTTCTCGAACAGAAGCCCTGCATCTCTCAGAAGGGTCGTGACAGGATCTTTCAGCCGCCCCTTGTTGGGGACGGCAATGCGCAGAAGTTCTGTCATGTCTTTGGTCGCCCCCCGGCCCGGTCCAGCATCATCCGATACCCACCGGTGCCGTGATTGAGCCATTGAGCGATGCGGGTTACCGTTGCGGTCGATGCCCCGGTTTCCTCAGAGATCGACCGGTACGACCGGCCTTCATCGAGAAGTCGGGCGACTGCCCACCTCTTGGACATTTCAGTGAGCTCTCTTCTCGTGCATAGGTCCCTCAGGAAGTGAGCTGCTTCCTCGGAGGTCTCGAGAAGCACGAGTGATTCGAGAAGCGCTTCGGTGTCAGATTCGATCCAGTCATCGTTCGCCTGGTATGTCATGATGATGCGTCCTGGTGCCAGCGCTGCCCACTTGTGCGGTCGGGATGTCGCGTAGCCGTCGTTCGGTTAATGTGTTAACAGGCTAACACGTTACTACACAACAACAAGAACCCGGTAGTCCTCTAAGGTACCGAGATGTTCATCTTTCCTGCGGTCGATGTCCTGGACGGCAAGGTCGTACGGCTGCACAGGGGCAGCTACGACGCCGTCACCGTGTACCACGATGACCCCGTCGAAACTGCCCAACTGTGGATAGAGCGGGGTGCGGCCATGGTGCACGTTGTGGATCTCGAAGGGGCGAAGGCGGGTGTGCCGTCTCCCGCTCTGTGGCGAGCCATGGCAGAAGGGGGAGTGCGTTTTCAGGTTGGTGGAGGTTTGCGTACGGCATCGTCTGTCGACCGCGCGTTGGCGGCGGGGGCAACACGTGTCGTCATGGGAACAGCAGCCGTGCACGATGTGGCCCTCATTGGCCGGCTCGTGAGTAACCATGGTTCGGATGCGATTGCGGTTTCCATCGACATTCGCGATGGCGAGGCACAGGGTTCGGGTTGGTTGGCGGCCGGAAGGCCGTGGCAAGAAGTCGTTGCCGAGCTGCTCCATGTCGGCGTCACCTGGATGGTGACCACGGCGATTGCCAGAGATGGAACGATGGAGGGTCCGGATGGCGAGCTCGTGGCCGCGGTTGTTGCCGCGGCACCCGATGCTCTTGTTGTGGCCGCCGGCGGCATCTCTTCCAATTCCGATATTGAACACCTGGCCCGATTGGGAGCGTCTGGAGCGATTGTCGGGCGCGCCCTCTACGAGGGTGCCGTCGATTTCCTGGCGTAGGTGCGCGATCTGAGAACTTTTTCATTTGCGTACCGTTGGCGAGTTCGCGAATATCCCATGTGACGCTCGAGGGGAGAGTCCGGGTGGAATGCATCCAGTGCGGTCCCATCAGACATCGCAAGAGTTCGTATTGCCCTTTCTGTGGCCGCGGCCTCCAGGTCGCTTCAGTCCGCTCTGCATCGGGCAAGGCCCTCGTCAGTAGCTGGCCCGTGGCACCTCTGTCGGACGATGACCACGGTTCGCCGGGTGGCGACGATGTGTTGATGACCTCGACGGAGCCGGCTCGTGAGACAGTCGACGTCGGGGCGCTTCGGCTCGGGACAGCAACCGAAGTCGTCGGATTGGGAACGTCGGCGGCGGATCGACAAGTGATGCAGACGCCAAGTCTGCCAATTCGGCTCCCGGGACCGGTTGACCGTCCTCAGATCCTGCCTGCCTGGGTCGTAGTCCTGATGGTTGTGTTGTTGCTGGCCGTCGCTGCCGGATACATCTTCACCGGCTGAGCGAACGGCCAGACACTCACAGAACTCGTTCGGTTTCTTTCCTGAATCTCGACAGCGCCTGTTCAAGGTCGGACCATGTGACCACGAGCTCTCGATCACCGAGCGACGCATCGGCCTCGGTTCCGATGCCGGTCTTGCGAAGGACGTTCAGCGCCGCTTCGCGAAGCAGAGACGTCAGGTCCGCGAACGACAATCCTTCGGTGACATCGGCCAGGCGGTCGAGGTCGACATCGTCGGCAAGCGGGACATCGCTGATCTCGAGGAGAGCCAACCGTGATTCTTTGACGGGAAGGTCGAGCAAGATATGGGTCTCCAGGCGGCCGCCGCGAAGCAGCGCCGGATCAACCAGATCCTTGCGATTCGTGGCGGCGACAATCACCACGTCGCCGAGATCCGATACGCCGTCGATCTCGGTGAGGAGTGCTGCCACGACCGAGTCCGTGACATTGTTCGTGGAGTTGCCTCGTACCGGTGCCAGGGCATCGAATTCGTCAAAGAAGATGATGGACGGGGCCGCCGCCCTTGCACGATTGAAGAGTTCCCGCACGCCTCGCTCTGACTCACCAACGAACTTGTCCAATAATTCGGCACCCTTCACGGCGAAGAACGCGGCACCTGCTTCGTGTGCCAGGGCTCGAGTTACGTACGTTTTACCGGTTCCGGGAGGGCCGTAGAGGAGAATCCCGCGGGGAGGATCGATCCCCATGCGCTCAAACCTCTTGGGATCCTGAATGGGCCAAATGACCGCCTCGGTCAGGCGCTGCTTGACTTCATCGAGGTTGGCTACCTTGCCGAATCCATATGAAGGCATGTCGCCAAGCGAGACGGAACCGAGTGATGGCGTCGTTTCGCCGATAGCCTCGATCGCGATCTCAGTGGAAACCACTCCGTCGTTGCGAACTACTTTCGCTGACGCATGTACGACGGCGGCCAGCACATCGGCACCTGAAAAGCCGGCCGATTTCGCTGCGAGCCGGTCGTAGTCGATGTCTTTGGCTGTAGGTACTTTGGCCAGCGAGGCCTCAAAGAGCATCCGACGACGCTTGAGGTCCGGTGGCGGAATCGAAAGAGATCGGGGCAGGAGCGGTGAGGCGGCAACGGACTCGTCTAATGCGCTTCGGGATGAAACCCCTAGTACGGTCGCAACACCGGGTCGTTCGGCGACCGCGTCGAGGAACCAGCGCAATATGGCTCCGACCTGGGAGCGAAACATGCCATCCGGGCCGGCCATGGCTTCCAGGTGGTCGAGGTAGATGACGGTTGGAGGCTCGCTGTTCTTGGCGGCCGGCTCGAGGCGATCCAATAGCCGTTCGGGTTTGAAAACGAGGTTGAGCGAGATTTCTTCGAGCTTGGCGCCGGCAGCCGCAGCCGCGGCAGTCACGAGTTCAGCTTTCCCGACGCCGCTCGGGCCTTCAATGAGTACCCCGGCGACCTTCGGCAACCCCCATGTCTTCGGCAGGTTGCCGGCCGACGTCAACAATGCCAGCCAGCCGGAGAGCGTATCGAGCTCGACGTCCAGCCCTGCCAGGAGGGCCTGGGCCGTCGTTGGTGCAACTGGTCCGGTGGTTCCTTCGTCGGAGGTGGCAGCATCAACGTCGGCCTGCGTAGCCACCATCGTGCCCGACCCTACGAGTCCGGAAGGCCCTGGTTCGACTGATTCGATCCTGACCTCGATGCGCTGGTCGTGCTCGGGATCGTCGGCGTACGAGGTATTGATCACGACCCGATCACCGACGGTAACGGGAATTCCCTGCAGTGCACGAGCAACGTGCCGCGCATCGAGTGGCAAATCACCGCTCGCCAGCACGACTTGCTGAGCCTGGGGCAACAGTGAACGTTTGACCTCGATCGATTGACCTTCGGACACTTCGGCGTTCCCCATGGTGCGGGGACCAAGTAGCAGGGTGTTGGTAACGGCTACCTCGCCGGGTCGGATGAGCACGTTGGTGTTGCCTACCGTTGCAACGCCGCCGCCCGGTAAACCCATCGCCCTCAACATGGTGGGGTCGGCCCTGCCAAACGGGTCAGAGCCGGATCGGACGACAAATCGCATTGGGCGAGTTTAGAGAGGGGCTAGGGTCGCAACGATGCCCGACCTGGTCGCCCTCTCTGTTCCCCCTGGCCCCGGTTTCGTCAGACACGTGCTCGCGGCATGGGACGCCGGTGACGCGGTTGCTCCGGTCAATCCGGGACTACCCGCGAAAGCCCTGTCCGATCTGCTCGATGACCTGGCCCCCGCAAGGTGGATTACCGAGACCGGAACGGTGTCGCGCGATCATGCAAGACCGGTGGCAACGGGCGATGCTCTGGTCATCGCGACGAGCGGCACGACCGGTCGTCCCAAGGGCGTGATCCTCACCCATGAAGCTGTACGGTACGCAGCCCGGATCACGTCGTCTGCTCTCACCGTCGACCCCGGCTCCGACAGGTGGCTTGCCTGTCTTCCGTTCTTCCACATTGGCGGTTTGAGCGTCTGGATCAGGGGTCACGTCACGGGCACCCCGGTATCGATCCTGCCTGGATTCGATGCGACGGCCGTCATGGAGGAGGCACACGAGGGCGCAACACTCGTATCACTCGTTCCGACGACGTTGGGCCGGATCGATCCATCAGAATTTCGAAAAATCCTTCTTGGGGGAGGTCGGATGCCAAGCGTCCGAGCGGCCAACACAGTGGCGACGTATGGACTGACCGAGTCCGGAGGTGGTGTCGTGTACGAAGGCCGTCCGTTGTCCGGGATTGCAGTTCGGGTGGTTGACGGAATTGTGCATCTGCAGGGTCCAACGCTCGCTCGCGCCTATCGGGACGATTCCCCGATGCTGGACGGGGATTGGCTCGTCACCGGGGATCGGGGCGAACTCGATGCCTCAGGAATGCTCACGGTCCTCGGTCGCGCCGACGATCTGATTACCACGGGGGGAGAGACCATCTCACCCGAGCCAATTGAGGAACGTCTTCGTTCCCACGCATCGATTGCGGACGTTGCGGTCGTCGGTATTCCAGATGAAGAGTGGGGCGAAGTGGTCACCGCCGTGGTCGTGCCGGTCGACGGCTCTCATATTCCTGAGCTCGCAGAGCTACGCGCGCTGGTCAAGGAAACGAGACCGGACTTCGAAGCACCCCACCGGCTGATCGTGATCGACGAGCTACCCAGAGCAGGTCTTGGCAAACTCGCTCGATCAGTATTGAAGCTGCAGATCGCGGGTGACGCCGAGGCCGATCGGTAACTCAAATCTCGGTCCGGGTGCGACGCTCGTCCATTCAAGCTCATCGGCTCGTACGTCTCCCCATCCCAGTCCGGCCGGGTTCGGTCCGGCAATCGCCGCAATATGCCCTGCCAGCAAAGTCCCGAGGACACCATCTAGCGCCGACGTAATAGTGACTCCGTAGCCCTCGCTTTTGGCATCGCGAACCGTGTCCAGAACGGACCGGGGGGACGACCACAATGCTGGTTTGAGAACGAGGATGTCTGCCTGGCGTCCAGCAAGAAATTCTTCGGCCGCGGTTCGGCTGGCTATGGATTCATCGGCTGCGATCTTCATGCCTGTTGTCTCGAAGAGGCCTCGCCACGTAGTGACATCCGGCGTTGGTTCTTCGATATAGGAGATATCGAATTGGGAGGCACGTTGCATGAACGAAAGGGCCTCGGAGGGGGAGAAGGTCTGGTTGGCGTCCAGACGGATGGTGCCGTCGCTTCCTAGTGCATTCCGGACCATGGCGATGCGCCTCAATTCCTCGGATGGCTGGTGGCCAACTTTCACCTTGATGCATTGATAGCCCTCCGCCACGACGTCGAGCGGGTCTGTGGTGCGATCGACCAATCCATTTGCTTCGATGGCATCCGAGGCCGCTTCGTCGAGGTACCGGCCAAGTGACATTCCTCGTGCCTGGGCCTGGAGATCGGCGACCGCAGTCTCCCACGCCATCGACGCCTCCGCCGGCATGGAACCGCCGGCGGCGAGCGATGGCTCCGCCCAGGCCGGAAGTCGGTTCAGGAGAGCCAAGAGAGCTTGCCTGCATGCTTCCAGAGTCGTTGACGTGCGCCCTACGAGCGGAGCAGCTTGACCGTATCCGGTGCGGCCGTCGATATCTTTGATTATCAACACCAGCGGAGATGCCGAGTCATGGCGCCAGAGAAAGCCGTCGGTAATCGTGAGCTCAGGCATCCTGGTCATTCTGGTCTGGTGCGATGTGGCCTTCAGCGGCTTCTTCTTCCACATGGTCTTCTGCCAGCATGGCCGCTCCTGCTGCGCGTTTGGCCGCTCGAAACGCTGGAACCGGGTTCATGTCGGTTTCCAGAACGACTACATCGAGTCCTGGAGTGCGCGTGGCATTCTGTATCGCTTCGACATCGGTGTGCACGCGAGCCCCCGCCGCCTCCGCCAGAGCTCTGATGTCTGTTCGGTGGGGCGTCCTGAACAGACGGTTGAACGTCTCGCCCGGCAACACATCTGCGATGGGCAAGAACGAGAAGATGCCACCACCACCGTTGTCCAATACCACAAGGGTCAGGTTGCGACCGCTGCGGCCCGCAGCCAGTAGCCCACCTGCATCGTGCAGGAATGCGATGTCACCGAGAATTGCCACGGCCGGCCCATCTAACGCCATCGATTCTCCGAGTGTGGTTGCGATCGTGCCATCGATGCCGTTTGTGCCGCGATTGACGAGTACGCGAATGTGGTGCTCGAGGTTGCCTACAAATCCATCAGCGTGTCGTATAGGCATGGAGCTGGCCAAATGTACCGAGGTTCCGTCATCGAGTTGACGAAGCGAGGCAACGGTCTCGGCGGTTTCGCTCGAAGGTAGCAGCGCGGTGGCGACTGCGTGATCCGCCCTCGCAGACGCACGCTCCCATGCAACGAGCCATTCCGTATCCCGTCCTGCCCCCTCGCCCAGGCTGTCGAGGGCCTCTTTCGGGGAGCTCTGGATCGTTGCGGCCGAGGTTCCGGTGAAGTCGTGAGTCTCGACATGGCTGTTGACCAGAACCACCGGCACCTCATGATGACGTGTCAACCATTGTGAGAAGGCCTTGGCTGTTGGCATACGTCCTATGCGCAGGATCACCTCAGGTGCACGGTGGTCCGCCAAACCGCCGACCTCGAAGGCCGGTTCGATCCATGGAATCACCAGTTTGGGGGGACCGCCGGTGCGTAGCCCCGATCCGA
>JABDOU010000318.1 GCA_013043085.1 Acidimicrobiia bacterium | reverse complement strand
ATCGATACGTCCCAGACCATGCGAGATTTCACATGCAGGCCTTCGCTCGCTCGTGGACTTCATGAACGAACCGCGGCAAGCAGAAGCGTGGATGTCCGCGCTCGCCGAACATGGTCTGGGTGATGTTGACACCTCGCTGGCGGCTTCGCTCCGGGCGTTTGCCAACCTGGCGGATCAAGCGGTGGTCCTCATGGCGGGACCCGGCGTTGTCGGATATGTCCCCTGGATCCGCGACGGGTTACCGATGACCGGCAAGCTGATCGTCCAACTCCATCCGTGTCATCGAGGCCTGGACACCCTCGTTCAATCCCAGCTCGACCTCGATATCCGGGTCGCCAGCCATTATCAGGATCTCGACGGATTCCTGGAGGATGTGTTCCAACATCGTTTTGATCTCGTGATCGCTGATGAAGAAGACATCGGCGCGTTCACACGTACTCTCGCGATGGTCAAAGACACGGGCGCAGCGATTTTCGTCGGGGGCGAACCTTCACGTCGAACCCTGATGGAGTCGTTGTCTGCCGAGTATTTTGCGGCAGACCCAGGCCCGGGCGCGTCCATACTGACTCGCAAGAACGTGCAGCATCGCCGAGCGCGACGGCGTCAGAGATGATGGATGCGGTTGTATTCGATCAATCGTGGGTTGTTCGAGATCATCTGAAACGTCGACACCGAAGTGTTGGCGACCGGCGGGAATTCTGACGTGAACACGTTGCCGATGGGAGGGTGCCCGGCCGCCCATCTGGCGATAGCCATGGCCGGCCCGGCATGGGTCCCAACCAGGACAACATCGTCGCTTCTGCTCGCGCTTGCCAGCTCGATCAGCGCTTCACGAACCCGCCGTTGGACGTCTTCCCATCGCTCCCCGCCTTCGCGGGCGACATCTTCGCCGGCTCGATAGGCGGCGAATCTCTCGGGCCACATGGTTGCGATGTCATCAGCCATGAGGCCAGCCCACTCGCCGTTGGCGATCTCACGGAAGCGCGGCTCGTATTCGAGCATGAGTCCGAGGAGTTCAGCGACTGGCCGAACGGTCTCGGCTGCGCGTTGCAGATCACTTGAGACGATTTTCGTAATACCGAGGTCAAGGAGCGTCGGGGCGAGACGCTCAACCTGCCGGCGGCCGAGAGGGGTGAGGGGGACGTCGATCTGACCGATGAACCGGCCTTCGGCGTTGCCCTCAGCCTCGCCGTGTCGGACAATCAGAAAGGTGGTCAACGGCGCAAGGAAGGAATCCGGCGGTTCATGGCGTCGAGGACCGCTCTCACAGCGGCTTCTGCATCATCTCCCCGGACCAATGACGAGCCCACAGCGACTTCTTCGGTCGTGCCGTTCATGGAAACAACCTGTGCAATCATGACCGGCCTGGTTCCTACTGCTGCAACTCCCACCGAGTCGAGCTGCATCATCTGGTCGCCTCCCAGTGCCTGTTCAAGCGCTCGCAGCGTGGCTTCACCGATCAACCGGAGCCGGGCCGACGTCGCTGCGGGCCCGACTGCCATGCCTTCGTAAAGATTTCCTTGCCAGGAAAGGTTGACTGTTGCTTCGGTGGTGGAACCGGTGGGCCGTTCGATGATTCCGGCAATTGCCGGGCGTTCCAGTTCTGCATTGCGATCCTCGGGAGTTATTTGAACCACCGAGATTGTTCTCCGGTCGATCCCGATGCCGTAACGAGCCATGGCCAGGCTCTGGATATCTCGCACCACCTGTTTGGCAGCCTTGGCGGGGGACGCCAGGACATGTACCTCTGCAACACGCTCACCGTCAGAAATCACGCGCACAGCGTCAATGGCCGGCAGCCGGCACAGCGTTTCCTCGAGTTCTCGGTTATCCACGAGCTGAAGCGTAGCCGTGGTGATTGTTATGGAGGAGGCCTTGCAAAGACCTTGTAAAAACCAGGAAATGACGAGAACCTCATCCTCATAAGACCATTGGGGTTTCCGAGAACTGCCGCTAGCTTGGGGGGAGCAAAAGCGGGAAAACTCTCTTTAGTCCGCCATTCGGCCGCGCTGGCACGATTGGTAGATCAGAAGGTTTGGGTTCTGCGGGCGGAGCCTTTAACGACTCGCCAGGGACAACTCCCTGTCGGGTAGAGGAGTGTCTAAAGATTTCCGAGGCTGCCCATGTGCAGCTGCGGAGGAGGGAAGACGTGCCCGGACGACCCATAACCCCTAGCGGAGCGATTGCAGCCATCGGCATCACAGCGCCGAAGGTGAGCCTGAACCCCAAAGGGGCGATAACACTTGAAAACCAAGATCCTGAAAGTAGTACTAGCGCTGGGAGCTATGGCAGCAGCCGTGGCAGCCGGCGCAGCCAGCTTCTCGATTGGTTAACTGTCCGTTGGTCGCCGGGCCGTCCGCCCCTTCTATCGCCTTTTGCTCATGCCCCGTATTGACCTGAACCGCCTCTTCATCGGCGGGCTCTACGCGCTGTCAGGCGCAGCTGCCATCGTGTGGTTGGCACAGGTGGAGTCATTTCCTCTGACACTCACGTGGCCGGTTTTCGCCGCTGCGTTTGTCTACTTCCATTGGCAGTCGGTAGAGGTCAATGACCGGCTGCTCGCCAGCCCGTCCGTGATGGTCATTCTCACCGCAGCAGTGGTATTCGGCCCGGGTCAGGCAATGCTCGGGACGGCGGTGATGGCAGCGCTCGGGGCCATCAACCCGGCCGATATACGCAGGCGTCGGATATTCCAGCTCTTTGCGAACTTCGGACAACTCGTGCTGTCAGCGGTGATGGGTTCCTGGCTCGTTGAGCTCACCCTGCCGGCGTCGATCGCTCCCGCAACCATGACGACGGTCGCTCTCGCCTCCGCAATCGGAGCGGTGGGCTACGGCGTCGTCAACATTTGTCTCGTGATTGCGGGCATTCGCCTCGCCCTCCGTCGCCAGAATGTATGGCCCTGGTCGGGCATGGCGCGACTCATTCCCTCCAACCTGATCATGGGATTTCTGGGCGGATTGCTAGGAGCGACGATGGTTCTCGTCGGGCCCGTGACGTTACCGCTGATTCTGGTTGTGTTCTTCGTCGGCCATCTCTCGATGGATTCGTATGCCCGGCTTCGCGAGGCACAACTCGACACCCTGGCCGGCTTCACCAAGGCGTTGGAGGCCAAGGATCCATACACCGCCGGTCATACAGAGCGGGTGGCCTACTTCTCACAGCTGATTGGTGTCGAGATGGGGTTCAAAGGGGCTGACCTCGAACGTATCAGAGTCGCGGCGCTGATCCATGACATCGGCAAACTCGCGATTCCGTCTGATCTGCTCCGCAAGCAGGGTCGGTTGACGACCGATGAATACGATCTCATGCAGGACCATGCTCACATGGTCGAGGAAGTCCTGGGCGAGGTCGAATTCTTGCGACCGATGCTCGAGATTGCATCAGGCCATCATTCCCATTTCGATGGTGCCGGTTATGGCGGGTCTGGCCACACCGAGGGGGAGCGTCCCGGTATCGAAGCCAGAGTTCTGGCCGTTGCGGACGCGTTTGATGCGATGACGTCTACGCGACCGTACCGCAAGGCTCTCACTCAGAAGTACGCCCTGGCAGAGCTAAAAGACAAGGCTGGAACGCAGTTCGATCCGCATTGCGTCGAAGCGCTCGAGGCAGCTTTAGAGCGAACCGGCGAGGTATACGGAAGTACGGTAATTGAATCAGACGAGGTTGCCCGCAAGATTGCGGAGCGAAACGTCAACTTCGAAGCCCCGGCGCCCGAACCTTTGGTGGCTGAAGACACATCTGACGGACGGACGGCTTCTCGTGGCTGAGCGATACCTTCGATACGCGGTGTGGCTGCTGGTCGCGCTGTCTCTTGCCGCCGGATCATTCTGGGGGCAGTTGGCCGAAGATTCCTGGTATGAGATCGGTCTATGGGCTGCGGCCCTCGCTCTCGCAGACCAGATCCGGGTGGAGGCCCCTTCCAGCGCCCGTCACGCGGTCTCTCTGGCAGTGGCAGTGGCAGCTATCCCCTCGTTGTCCGATGCCTGGTCGGTTGCTGCTGTATTTGCATTCGGGCTTGCGGCAAGTCGCATCATCATGGGCTGGATCCATGGACCGATACCGGGTGCATTGTCAACCTTCGTGCGCCAGGCCGCTGGGCTTGCTTTCCTGGCAACCATCGATCTTTCGCTTTTCGCGCTTTTTGATGCCCTGGCATTCGAAGGGTCTGGCGCAGCCCTGGTTGCAGTTGCCGTCGCCCTGGTGTTGTGGCTCTTCTTCGACGGGCTCGTACGTGTGTACTTGGAACATGGCCTCGGGGATATGAGCATCCCATTCATCATCCGGTTGATGTGGCGCGATTGGCCGGTCGTGGCAAGCCTTTTCGGCTCAGGAGCTCTCTTCGGAGCGGCGTACCCCATCCTTGGATGGTGGTCGGTTCCTCTGTCAGTGGTCCCGTACGTCTTTACACATGTTGCATTCTCTCGCTACTTCGGAGCACGACGAACCTATGGTCAGATGATCCGCGCACTGTCGAGGATTGCCGAGATCGCAGGGATCAGCGACGAAGGCCATGCCGATAGCACGGCAAGCCTGTGCCTGGCGATTGGGCTCATGGCCGGCATGCACCCGGATGAGCTGACTGAGCTCGAATACGCAGCACTCCTGCACGACATCGGTCGGGTCTCGGTATCAGACCCGAGTCTCTCGTTGGCAACCCATCAAAGTGCGGAGCTCGCGACGTTGAGCGCAGCGATCATCGGCCAGGCGTCCTACCTCAACGGGGTTGCCGAAATCGTGGCGAACCAGTACATGCCGTACCGTCAGCCCGGTCAGGGGTCTGATCCTGAGGTCGGAGTGGCTAGCCGCATCGTGCGTGTCGCCGCCGAGTATGACCGCCTGATCCACGAGCGAGAGTTGCGCGAACTCGATGCCATAGAGGTGCTCCATCGTGGGAGCGCCTATGACTACGACCCCGAGATCGTTCTCATGCTGCGCGAAGTGGTAGGCGCTTAAGAGTTTGCGGCAAGGCGGACGTCTGGCCATTTCTGGGCCGGAAAAGCACCTGATTACCGTTCGGCGGCCGAACCGGCCTCCGCCTCATTCAGGCCGTGTTTGAACCATCTCACCGGTTTGCGAAGCTGGCTCTCGAGAAAGATTCCGAGGCCAACGGCGAGGAAGAGATCCCCTAGTGAGATCACGCTTCCAATGATGCGCATGGGGATGACATCGCCGAGGAATGCCAGCCTCGAGTCGACAGTCAACTCGACGTGTTTTGACTGTCTTCCGAAATCGACCGCAACGGTGGCCGGATCGATCCCTTCAGCCAACGCGGCCGCTTCCGGGAGTACCGGCATTCCGCCGTTCAATGCGATCACGGCGAAGTTCATGAAGACTCCGATGCCGGCCAACAACATTCCGGGAGCGGCCCGATTGAGCCACACGAGGACAAGGAGGGGCATGAACGAGAGAATGAGCAGCGTAACGGCCGCCCTTGCGCTCCAGGGCTCGTCAGCGGGGATCCATACGGAGGCGGCCTGCAAGCCGAAGCCAACGATGAGCAAGGGCCATCCTCGAAGGCTGACCTCCGAGAGATTGAGTAGCCGACCCCCGCGTAGCAAAGCCACGCCGACCGATATGAGTAGGACGACGCCAAGCCAGGTCATTGTCTTGAAACGTACTAGCAATTCTGCCGCTTTGGCGGCATCTTTCTTTTGTTTGGGGTGCTTTGGTCAAGGGTCGGACGGCATTTCCAAATCAGGGAAAATCCCGATCCCGAAACCAGATTTCTCAGCGATACTTCCTGTATGACAAGCACACAAGAACTCGACAGATGGGTAGAAGCGGGCCTCATTACCGAAGGTCAGGCGAGGTCGATAGAGAGCTTTGAGGTAACCGGAAGGGCAGAACCCGCCGAACAAATCGGAGGGCTGCGATCGGTCCTGGCCGAGATCGCCGGCTATCTCGGAGCGGCGCTGATCGTGGCAACGCTCGCCGCGTTGCTCAGGGACCTCTGGCGAGATTTGCTGCCATGGGCGCAGGTTGGGATCGTCGCCTTGGGCACAGCAATCATCGGATTCGTTGGGCTTTCCTTGCGAGATGCACCTGAGCCGGCGCTCAAGCGCCTGGCTGCGCTTCTTCTCGCGCTCGCTCCGGGCGGCGTCGCCTGGACGCTCTGGCTTTCCGGGGTTGAACTCTTCGGAGAAGGGTCTGGTGGCTTTGCGCCGATCGTGCTGTTGGTGTCAGCAGTGATCGCGACATGGACGTACAGGGGGCTCCGGCATTTCTTCACGCACGCATCGATGTTCGTGCTGTGGTCGATGTTCGTGACCGCAGTTCCCAATTCCTACGACTCGCTTGATGCGCGAACCTGGTGGATTGCGCTCATGGCCTTGGGCCTTGCGTGGCTCTTGCTCACAGAGGCGGGGGTCGTGGTTCCTGATCGCCTCGGGCATGTCCTGGGAACTGGAGCGGCGTTGATTGCCGCGGTGGGCTCGAGCGAATACGGATGGGAACCCTATGTTCCTGGCCTCGTGATCGCCTCCCTCATTGTTGCCGCCGGAGTCGTCAGAACGAAACCGCTCATGGTTGGTCTTGGCGCGGCCGGGTTCTTCATCTTCCTGGCCACGTTGTTGTTCGAGCAGTTGAACGAATCGGCCGCACTGCTGGTGCTCCTCGTCATAGGTATCGCCCTGGTCGCAGGCGTGTGGGGTTGGGCTCGCCGCAATCGCCAACAGGCGCTGGAGGCCTGAGATGGATGTCGACGAGAAAACCCTCAGCAGGACAGCCATAGCAATCGGTCTTGTTGCCGCCGCCATCATGCTGGCGGTTGGCTTCAGGCCCGTGACCAATGTCGCAGACCTGACCCCGGCCGGAGGTTACAGCGGCTTGATTGCGTACACCGACTCAGGAAACCTTCGAGATAGCTGTGTGCGTACGGTCGATCTTGCCACAGGCGATGAGGTGACGAAGGTCTATTGCTCGCAATACCTCTACCTCTACGACTTCGACTCAGAAGGGGTTGTGGTCGACGGTGATGAGGGTGCCAGGAGGCTTCCTTTGGACGGGCGAGATTCGGTGCCGACCACGATCGACTTCACAGATGAAGAGCCGCCTCGGCCGGTTTATCCAGGACCTGACGAGGAGCCAACCCTGGTGATTGACGGTGTCAACGTCATCGAGCTGAGCGGCCCCGGCGACTACGGCATCGACCGTGTGCTGACGTCACCAGACGACTCGCTCGTCCTACTTGTGGACTCGGCGCAACGCTTGATAATTGCGCGGACCGATGGCACAGGCACCCCAATGCTGATTGCCGAGAATGTTGATGATGTTCGGTGGCAAGCTGACCGATAGGGGTTGCTAGCTCGGCTTCGGGAGAAGATCCGAGATGGCGTCGAGATCGAGCGGACCCCGGTGCTCGTCGATGACCATCCCCGCTGTATCGATGATGAGAGTCACCGGCAATCCATTGATGCCGAGGAGCTCGGCAACGCTGCCGTCGCGATCGAGAGCAATCGGAAAACTGACCGGGACCTCCTCGAGGAACTCTCGCGCTTCAGATTCGCGATCAAGAACGGCAATACCGACGAAAGCAACATCGGGTCGTTGACGACTGGCCTCGTCGAGCGCAGGCATTTCGGCTTTACACGGAGCACACCATGATGCCCACAGGTTCAGCAGAACCGGTCGACCATCCACCCCGAGGTTGCCTTGCAGATCGAATTCACCCGGTGCGTCGAGGAAGGGCGCCCTGACCTCCGGCGCTGGATACGCTTCGAATCCGGCACCGCATGCGCCCAGCAACAGCAGGCACGCCGCCATCCTCGCAAGAAACAGACCGGTGAATCGAATCATGCAGCGAGCCTACGACGCATCCGCTTGCTGTCGGTAGGCTCGTGCCGATGGGATTCTTCGACAAGCAGCCTGCCGAAATGCGAGCTCGCGGTCTCGACCCGTCCCGGCTTCCACCAGGACAATATGTCACTGATAGATTTCCTGTGCTCCATACCGGTTCGGTGCCTCGGATCGACATCGACGAGTGGGATTTCACGGTAGATGGGCTCGTCGACAACCCGTTGAGGTTCACCTACGAAGATGTTCTGGGCCTCGAGACCAGCAAGCTCGTGGCCGATATCCATTGTGTGACGAAGTGGTCGAAATTCGACACCGAGTGGGAAGGGGTACCAGTCACACATTTCCTCGAGAAAGCGGGTGTCGCCTCTAACGCAACGCATGTGGTTGTCAATGCCGAGCACGGTTTTACGGCGAATCTTCCCATGGCAGACTTCAGCCGGCCCGAGAATCTGTTTGCCTACCGGTTCGGATCCGAGCAGCTGGAACTCGAACACGGCTGGCCACTGCGTCTCGTCGTGCCGCATCTCTATTTTTGGAAGTCGGTGAAATGGTGTCGAGGGTTCACGCTCGTGGATCGCGACCAACCCGGATTTTGGGAGCGAAACGGGTATCACATGTATGGCGACCCATTCAAGGAACAGCGGTACTGGGGGGATTGACTATCAAATTACTTTTCACTCAGATCTTCTTTTCAGTCGTTGCGACAAGCCGCTTGTAGTATCCGCTCATGGGACGCTACATCGAGACGGTCGAAGCGAAAGTGCCGATCGAAAAAGCGTTCAACTATGTGCTTGATTTCACGAACGTTCCGGAATGGGATCCAGGGGTTACGGCCAGCCGTCAAATTTCCGGAGATGGACCGGGTCGTGGTGCGCAATACGAGGTTGTTGCTCCGTTCGCAGGTAGGGATGTAACACTGATTTACACGGTCGAAGAATTGATCCCGAACGAGCGGATCGTGATCGAGGGCATCAGCGACAGAACCGTGGCAAAAGACATCATCACGTTCAGCAGCGACCCCACAACCACCTGGATTGTTTACGAGGCGAACCTCGGTCTCAAGGGGATTCTGAAGCCGCTCGAGTTCCTTTTCAACGGCAGCTTTGCCAAGCTCGTGAAACGTGCGGCCGAAGGTCTCGAAGGTGCACTGAACGCCCGCAAGTAGGTTTGCGGCCACACGGGTTTTTGACGCTTCTCGCCGGGTAATCTTGCTTCATGCTGCAGAACATGATGCGCGCTTCGATGCTGGACCGTAGCTTCTACAACGTCGTCGAACGTGATTCGAAATACTCGGGTCAAGCCGCCATGGTCGTCGCTGTAACCTCAATCGCAGGCGCCATCGGGGCGGCACTTCGCCCGGGAAATCAGCCTGTCATCTCTGCCGCCTTATTCGCCGTAGCCGGCGGCATCGTTGGCTGGTTGGCATTCTCGCTCATCACGACGATTGTCGGCACGGCTCTTGACGGTGATACAAATCTGGGAGAGATGGCCCGCGTGCTCGGGTTCGCTCAAGCTCCGATGATTCTGTCGATCGTTCCGGTGATAGGTGCGATCATCGGCAGCGCCCTCACCCTGCTGGCCTCCGTGGTAGGAATTCGTGAAGCAAACGATTTTTCGACGGGCAAGGCAATCATGACCGGTCTCATCGGTTGGGGTGTTTTCGTACTGGTCCGCGGCTTCCTGCCGTTCATAGTCTGATGCTCCAGAATATCTTCGCCGCCCTCAGCCTCAATCGGGACTTTTTCAACTCCGTCGAAAACGACAGTCGGTTCAACTTCAACGCAGCACTCGTCGTGCTCTTCGGTGCGATCTCGTGGGCGATTCATGGCGCCCTCCGGCCAGGTAATCAGGAATTGATCAATGCGATGTGGCGGAGCGCACTCCTGTCTATCTCCGTGTGGCTTGTGTTCTCCGGCGTCGCGATGCTCGTGGGTCGGCTCCTTGGCGGCGACGGCGATTTTGGCCAGGTGTCGCGCGCACTCGGTTTTGCATTTGCACCGATGCTGTTGTTTTTCATCCCACTCATCGGCAACCTCATCGTTTGGCCCTACGTGCTGGTGACAGCCGCTATCGCAATCGACGAGGCCCACGACTTCACCTTTCCCAAGGCCATTGTGACGACAGTCGCCGGCGTTGCTGCTGCTCTTGCCGGAGCATATTTCTTCGGCGGCAACTTCATCGGTTTCTGAGGTGGACGGTCTTTCACCCGACTCGTGGGTGATATCGGCCGGCCGCAACCGCACTCCCGGCAAGCCGCTCAACGTTCCTCCAACCTTCGCCTCAAATTTCTATTTGCCAAGCGACCGGGTCTACGTACGGGGTGAAGGCACCGAGACCATCGATGCGCTCGAAGAGGTCGTCGGTGGACTCGATGCCGGCCGTGCTCTTGCGTTCGCGTCGGGCATGGCCGCCGTTGCCGTCGTGCTCAATCGACTGCCGGTAGGGTCGGTCCTCGCCATCCCGGATGATCCTTATCACGGAGTGGCCGCTCTCGCCGATGAGGGGGAAGACCTCGGACGCTGGACGGTCCGTCGGCTCGATCTGGCGGACACATCGGCCTGGAT
>JABDOU010000080.1 GCA_013043085.1 Acidimicrobiia bacterium | reverse complement strand
CATCAACGATGTGATCATGGCGGCCGGTCGCGAAGTCAAAGAATCGCCGGACCCCAAACAGGTCGTCCATGATTACGCCGAAGCGGCCGCAACGTTTCTGTTGGCCGGCCTCCAGCCCTAGCGGAAGCCGCTTCCTTTCTCCGTTCTGTGTGGTTGCTGCCGAGACTCGAGGCAAAGCCAGTTCGGACGCATCTCAATTGTCTCCATCGCACTCTCCCGGTCCTACACCCAGGGTGATTTCGTTGAAGCCGACTTCGTCGTGGCGAGCGTGCAAGACAGGGCCTACCTGTGACAAACGGCCCTAGATGGGGATTGCATAGTTGTCGACTATGGAACTATGCAAATCAACCTTCAGAAGAAGACGGAACTGGCGATGCGGGCGCTGCGCACGTTGTCAACGGATTCGGCGACCGCTGGATCTGATCTCGCAGGCCGCATTGGCACCAGCCTCAACTTCTTGTCCCAGGTAATGGCTCCCCTCGTGAGAAGCGGGTGGGTGACGTCGGATCGCGGTCCCAACGGAGGCTACCGCCTCGAGCAGACGGCTGTCTCGCTCCTCGACCTCATCGAAGCAGTCGAAGGCGAGATACCGACCAACCGCTGCGTATTGCGTGGTTCAAAGTGCCCGGGAACAGAAGCCTGCGCGCTGCATGAACTGTGGCTGGGCGCTCAGGAAGCGCTCACCGCCGAATTACGCCAGATCCCGGTTCTGAGCACATAAGAAAGGAAGTGTGCGATGGTCCAGACACTCGATAGGCCGGTAGTAACCGAAGAAGAAAGACGGCCTGAGGCCCTTCCTCCCGAGCCGCCCCCACCCCACCCGCACTACACCCTCGGGTCGGTAGCCGTTATCGGGGTTCTGGTCGGCGTCGTGGGCGTGGTTCTGGCGATCGGCTCATTGTGGATCACGGCCGGCCGCAACTCCGTTGACGACGATCTGGTTTCCCAGAAAGTCGATTCGCTGCTCGCGGAGACCCAGCTCGTCACCGGGCTGGAAGCCGGTACGAGCATCATTCCCGAACTGACGCCGGTGGCTCAACTGCAAATTGCTCCGAGTACCGAAGTGAACACGGCATACGCTCCGAACATGCCGCCACCTTCGGGCCGAAACGCCCAAGCGATCATCGAGGTCAATTTCGAGGTCGTGGAGGGCGTGGTCACGATCGATCCCGAGACCGGCACCGAATACGAGACCTGGGGGTACAAGATCGACGGCGACTCGAATGTCGTCGCCGGCACTCCCGGACCGGTGATTCGAGGCCGGGTAGGCGATGTGTTCCGGTTCACTCTGACCAACCCGGTGGGCAATACCCATCCGCACAACGTGGACTTCCACGCCGTGACGGGCCAGGGCGGGGGAGCGGCCGACACCGTCGTAGCGCCTGGCGAAACCAAGACGATTGAGGGCCGTCTCCTGTACCCCGGCTTCTTCATGTATCACTGCGCCTACGGCGATGTGCCGCTCCACATCTCCCACGGCATGTACGGTGGAATCCTGGTGGACCCTGCGGATCCGCTGCCCGAGGTGGAACATGAGTTCTACATGGTGCAGTCGGAGTACTACACAGACGGCACCGGACCGGGCCTGGTGGGAACGGATCGCCAGGCGATCACTGATGAGAACCCCAGCCACGTTGTGTTCAACGGAGCGGTTGGGGCGCTTGCCGGTGACAATGCCTTGAAGATGGCTGTGGGCGAAACGGCGCGGATCTACTTTGTGAACGCCGGCTTGAACCTGGACTCGAACTTCCACCCCATCGGGTCCCATTGGGACGCGGTGTACCAGGAGGCGGCGCTGATCAATCAGCCGCTGCGCGGCTCGCAGACCACGCTGGTGCCTGCCGGCGGTGGAACGGTGGTCGAGCTGATCGGTCAGGTGCCGCAGACGGTCGTGTTGGTAGATCATGCGCTGGCGCGGACCTTCGACAAAGGTGCGCTCGGCCTGATCGTCATCGAAGGCGATGCCAATCCCGAGATCTTCTCGGCAGGATTACCGGAGCCTGAGGTTGGAGCAGAGCCCGAGCCGGCCCCGGCGGCCGGCCCAACGGTCTCGATCCTTCCGGGATCGGGTGATCTGCAACCGATGGACTCACCAGACGAGTTCAGCGCGAATGAAAGTGCGCCTGACTACAGCGAGAACGTGTTGCGGGTGAAGGTAGGCACAACGGTTACGTGGACGCAGGACGATACGGCAATGATCCACACGGTCACGTCGGTGGACGGCATATTCGATTCCGGGTTCATGAATCCTGGCGACACGTGGTCGTACACCTTTGATGAGCCGGGCGAGTTTGAGTATCTCTGCACGCCGCATCCGTGGATGCGAGCCAAGGTCATCGTCGAGGCCTGAGTTTCGGAAAAAGGTATAGGAAGAAGGGAGTGGCATCGGTCACTCCCTTCTTCGCGTTCACAAAGCTCAGGCGGGTTCTGGTAGCAGTCGAGTTCCGATACGATGCGGTGGATGCTGCATGAGCTGATTGAGTCGCCCGGCGTTCGCGAGGATGTGAAGTTGCGTGGTGCCGTCGGCGTCATGGCCCTGCACGGTGGCCTCGAGGCGGGAACGGCCGAGGCGGCCCACGAGGTCGCCACCGCTACGGGCGCGAGCCTCTATTCGGTCGTACAACCCGACGATTTGGCATGGCATATTCCGTCGATCCGCTACGACCCGAGCCACAGTCACCGGCTGCGCCAGTTCCTGGACCACATTGCCGTTGCGGTTTCGTTTCACGGATTCGGCCGAAAAGAGCTGAAGGAAACGATTCTCGTCGGCGGGCGGAACCGGAGATTGGCTACGGCCATCGGCGAAGCGATCATCCACCATTCATCGTTGCACGTCGTCACCGACCCCGGATCCATGCCACGCGGGCTAAAAGGCATGCATCCGAAGAATCCGGTCAATCTGCCCAAAGACGGTGGTGTGCAGCTCGAGATGTCCGCGGGAGCTCGATCTCCTCATCACCTATCGGCCGTGATCGTCGCCGTTGCCTCCGTGATAGCCGGAGAAATGACGTCGTCGGCAGATCGAGGCGGGCGGCTCGAAACGTAAGGATTGCCTGACGGGTCGCCACCCGTTTGATTCTCTCCAAGGTTCTTCAACCAATCTTCAACCATCTTCGGCAATGGTCCCGAGATGCAAGACCGCGCGTATGCTCGAACCATGGACTTCCGCGTGTTGGGTCCTGTTGTTGCATTTCACGAGGCACGCGAACTGAAGCTCGGTGGGCCAAAACAACGTCTCGTGCTCGCAATGCTTCTCGCGGCCCATGGGAAATCAGTCTCGACCGGTGTGCTGATCGACGGACTCTGGGGGGAAGACAGCCCATCGACTGCCCGGAAGATGTTGCAGGGTTACATTCACTACCTGCGAGGCGAAGTAGGCGACGCGCTCGTTACCGATCCCGGGGGATACTCGCTCCATGTTGGCGCAGATCAAGTTGACGAACGCCGGTTCGAAGGTGCCGTCCTCGAGGCCGAACGCCTCATCCCGGTCGATCCGGTCGAAGCCTCCGAGCGGTTGGCGGAAGCCTTGGCGCTGTGGCGTGGAAACCCGTATGCCGACCTCGATGGCGAAATGGTCCTTCAGCCAGAACTGACGCGACTGGGCGAGCTCCGCCTGGTGGCGCTCAGCGATCGCATCGACGCCGATCTTGCTATCGGCCGTCATGAGATGCTGATCGGAGAACTCGAGAGCCTTGCCGTCGAATACCCGCTGCGGGAGAAGTTTCGAGCTCAGCTCATGCTCGCGTTGTATCGCTCTGGTCGTCAGGGTGAAGCGCTCCGTGTATTCGCCCACACCCGGGATTCGTTTATCGAACAAATGGGCATCGAACCCTCAGACGAGCTCGCCGATCTCGAAGACAGGATGCTTCGGAGAGATCCGTTACTGGAGATTGCCCCACAAGAAGGCGCTGGTTCGGCCAGGGCGCTCCGTGGCTACGAGCTGCGAGAAACCGTGAGCGTCGACGCCGCCGGGACTCTCTACCGAGCCTTTCAGCGTTCGGTAGGCCGGGAAGTGGCCATTCGCGTCATGGAAGGTGCTCGGGCGAATGATCCAGCCTTTATCGCTCGTTTCCAGTCCGACACGGCCCGCGTCGCCAAACTCAATCACCCCAACATTGTCTATGTGCAGGACGTGTGGCGGGAGCCTGGTCGTGTCTATGAAGTGACCCAGTGGATCGAAGGCGAGAGGCTGGATAGCTACCTGGCTTCCAATCGAGCCGGGCAAACCACGGCAATGCGTTGGATCGAGCAGATAGGGGGTGCGTTGGCAACGGCGCACCGGGTGGGGGTCGTACATGGAGACGTTTCTGGTCGCAACGTGCTCGTGTCCGAGACAGGCGACGTGTTCCTAACCGACTTCATGATCGGCGCCCCGCCTTCGGATGAATCGGACGACCGCCGTCGGTTTATCTCAATTGCACATCACTTGATGTTCGGTGCCCCACCCGTGATCTCGGATCGGGGCTTCGAAGCACTTCCGTCATCTGCTACCCCGCCCGGCCTCGCCAGGGTCTTTGAAGAGGCGCTCTCCGTGGAAGACTTTTTACCGGTACAGCAGTTCGTAAGGAATGTGAAACGTGCTGTAGGCAATGACGTCGTGGAACTGGCCGAGGCCGAAGACAACGCCCTGTCTCTGATTCGCAACCCCTACAAGGGGCTGCAAGCATTCCAGACCGAAGATGCCCGTGATTTCTTTGGCCGTGACAGCCTGATCGAACGGATGTTGGCCCGTTTCAGAGAGAAGCGGCTTGTCGCAATCGTTGGACCGTCGGGTTCCGGCAAGTCGAGCGTCTTGAAGGCAGGGTTGGCTCCGCGCCTGGACGGGGAAGGTCAGCCGTTTTTGCTGGCCGAGATGTATCCGGGTTCCTATCCGTTCGAGGAGCTGGAAGGGGCTCTCGCGGCCATCGCCGTTAGCGATGCTCCCATGAGTGATCAGCTTGTCTCGGATGAACGAGGCCTCGTGCGGGTCTTGCAGACGGTCCTACCAACTGATAACACAGAATTGGTGCTGGCGATCGATCAGTTCGAAGAACTGTTCTCGATGACATCGTCGGAACCGATCCGGGCGTTGTTTTTGGACAGCTTGGTCGCGGCAGTGTCCGATCCCCGGTCACGGCTGCGAGTGGTGTTGACGCTCCGAGCAGATTTCTTCGATCGTCCACTCCGCTACCCGGGTTTTGGGACCCTGGTCGAAGCCGGTCTGGTACCGGTCACGATGCCAGATGAATCCGGTATCGCTGCCGTCATAGAGGGGCCGGCGAATGCTGTCGGTCTAACGGTCGAGCCGGGTCTCATCGCCCAAATGGTCCGGGACGTTTCACATC
>JABDOU010000266.1 GCA_013043085.1 Acidimicrobiia bacterium | reverse complement strand
GGTGCTCGTTGAAGAAGTGCCCCTGGTTGGACATCTCGTCGAGAAAGCCGTTTTGTACGACCATCAAACCCTGGTGGACGGAGTACACCTTGTAGAGGCTGAACAGATACACGTCGGCGCCCATTTCGCCCACATTCGGAATGGTATGAGGTGCGAATGACACCCCGTCAACGATGACCCGGGCCCCAACCGAGTGGGCCATCGAAGTGAGCGACGTGACGTCGTTCTCAGAGCCGATGACGTTCGAGCAATGTGGGAAGGTCACCAGCTTTGTGCGCGTTGAGAGCAGATCCTGGAAGGACGCCACATCCAGCATGCCCGTGACAGGGTCGACCCGCCATTCTTTGAGCGTGGCACCCTGGGCTTTAGCCATTCGCCGAATCGCGCCTGTATTCGCCTCGTGATCCTGGTTGGTGACGATGACCTCATCGCCGGGGCCGATCGAGGATCGCAGCGCCTGGCCGAGCACATAGGTGTTTGCCGAGGTCGATGGACCGAAATGAACCTCATCCAGTTCGACTCCGAGCACATTGGCCCAGCGCATGTGGGAAGCGTCCATCGCGTTGCCCGCATCAATGGACGCTGAGTAACCCGCATACGGCTGAACCTTGTTGAGGGTATAGAACTCCGTGATCGCGTCGATCGTCTGAATGCACGCATACGACCCACCTGCGTTTTCAAAGAACGCTTGGCCCTTGAGCGACGGCACCGAGAATTCGGGGAACTGCGAACGCACGAATTCGACGTCGAGTTCCATGGTCGGCACCATAGTGCGACCACCCCCGGGGGTCGGGTTCGAAGCTAATCTTGGGCTGCAACGCGAACGTTTTCTCCATAGCTCCAACAGTATTTCGAGGTGTTTGATGAGCCAGTTCGAAGCGGTTGACCCGGACTTCACCCCGGAGCAGAACAAGACCTGGGCCGAGCTATATCGTCGCCAACTCCCCCGTATTCAACGCTGGGCCGCCAGTGAGTACCTCGAAGGCTTTGGACCAGTCGGAATTCCTTCGGATGGAGTGCCGTCGTTGGATTACCTGACATCCAAGATCGAACCGATGACCGGGTGGAAGGTCATTCGCACCCACACTCGCTATTCGGAAGCCGACGAGTGGTATAGCCAGATGAACAGGAAACTGTTCCTCGTCACCGACTACATGCGAGAGTGGGAGGAGTTGGACTGGACTCCCGAGCCAGACATGTTTCACGATATCTTCGGACATCTCCCCTATTTCATGCTCCCCCGCTACGTCGAGTTGTTTGAGATCTTTGCCCCCGCCTATCTCAGTGCGTCGACTGACGAACAGCGCGAGTCGGTGAAGCGGTTGGCCTGGTTTTCCACCGAATTCGGCGTCAAGCTCGAAGATGGCGAGAAGAAGATCTTCGGCACCGGCTTGATGTCAGGTGGCGACGAAATGGATCGGGTCATGCAACCTGATTTCCCCCTGGTCCCGTTCACAGTGGAGAACGTGATCTCAAAGCACAAGGTGATGTACGAACACCACGATCAGCTCTTCGTCTTTGAGTCAATGGACGAAATCAGGGCCGACATGCAGTCGTACTTCGAGACGTTCTAGGCGGGTCAAAGATGGCAACCGAGGTTGATGCCTGGTTCGCCGAGTACGTCAATCCCATGAAGGACGTCGTGCAGGCTGTTCGCCAGGTCATGCTTTCAGATCCACGGATTGATGAGACCATCAAGTGGAAGAGCCCGACCTTCATGTATAAGGGCAATCTTGCGAGCTTCAATCCGCGCAGCAAGTCGCACGTAAGCCTCATGTTTCACACGGGAGCGGCAATTCCCGGCAACCATGAGATTCTCGAGGGTGGAGGCGACACCGCCCGGTACGCAACCTTCCTGTCACTCGAAGACGTGGTCACGAAAACGCCAGATCTGGTGGCGGTCATCGATGCCTGGTGTCGTTCGCGAGACGCCTGACGGCAATACCACCCGGGGCAGGTTTCCCGACGACGTCTATCTCCCTCGGACGCCTATGTCCCTACGATCTCATCCAGTATTTCGACAAAGCGATAGATATCGCTGAATGTGTTGTAGAGAGGTGTTGGCGCGACCCTGACGACCGCGGGATATCTCCAGTCGCACGCGACGTTTGAGGCCTGCAGCCGCTCGTAGACCTGTCGGCCATCGATGTCATCTACGATGACCCGGAGAGAAAGTTGGCATCCACGCTCCTCGGGATGAATCGGCGTGATGCTCTCCACCTTCCCCGGCAACCTCACGCCGAGCAAATAGTCCATGTACCCGCTCTGGAGGCGTGACTTCTCCCGTAACGCCGGCATCCCGACCTCGTCAAAGATCTCCATCGAGGCCACGATGGGCGCCATGGAGAGAATCGGAGCGTTGCTGACGGACCAGGCATCGGCAGAGGGCTCGGGTCTGAACTCGGTTTCCATCTCGAATCTGCTTACAAGCTCGTGACCCCACCACCCCTGGAGTCGAGGAAGATCGGCGCTCAGATGTCGCTCGTGCACAAAAGCGCCGGCGATGGCCCCCGGCCCGGCGTTGAGGTATTTGTACGTGCACCACGCAGCGAAGTCGACGCCCCAGTCGTGCAGGCTCATTTCGACATTGCCGATCGCATGGGCGAGATCGAACCCAACGCGTGCCCCAACGCCATGGGCCGCAGCCACGATCTCTGACATCGCGAGCACCTGCCCCGTGTAATACTGGATGCCGGGCAGGAGCACCAGCGCCAGTTCCGGGCCAAGTTCGTTGATCGCATCGAGTATGTCCGCCGTATGTAGCGTGTCTTCCCCTGGGCGGGGGTGAACCGTCGCCAGTGATGTTG
>JABDOU010000263.1 GCA_013043085.1 Acidimicrobiia bacterium | reverse complement strand
CCGTCCCAACGCCAGATCGTCGTCATGAAAGACGTCGAGGGCTACTCACATGCCGAAGTCGCCAAAGCGCAGAATATATCGGTGGGTGCGTCGAAGGTTCGTCTGCACCGGGCCCGGGCAGCACTTCGTGATTTGGTCAATCGGGATTGACCAGCCCGGCTGCGATATCGCCCCGGTCGTGGCAGACTTCAACAATCGGAGTTACGAGATCGATGACGCCAACGTTATCTTCTGAGTAGCCACGTCCCGCGCTCACCCGAACTGCAGAGGAGACCGAACATGAGCACCGATGACCACGGCACGACCGTCACAAGTGACGAGCCGTCGGCGGCAACGTGCCCGGTGATGCACGCCGGGCACCAGGCTGTCGGGGGCACGGCAAACCAACACTGGTGGCCGAATCAGCTCAACCTGCGGATACTTCGTCAAAATCATCCGCTGGCCGATCCCATGGGCGAGAGCTTTGACTACGCGCAGGCGTTCAACAGCCTCGACTTCGACGCCCTGACAAAGGATGTCGATGCGCTGATGACCGACTCCCAGGACTGGTGGCCTGCCGACTACGGGCACTACGGACCGTTTTTCATTCGGATGACATGGCATGCCGCCGGCACGTACCGCGTAGCCGATGGCCGGGGTGGAGGCGGAAGCGGAGCGCAACGTTTTGCCCCTCTCAACAGCTGGCCCGACAACGCCAACCTCGACAAAGCGCGTCGGCTGTTGTGGCCGATCAAGCAGAAGTACGGTCGCAAGATCTCATGGGCCGACCTGTTGATCTTCACCGGCAACCGTGCCCTCGAGACCATGGGCTTCGAGACCTTTGGCTTCGGCGGCGGTCGTGAGGACATCTGGGCCCCCGAGGAGGACGTGTACTGGGGTCCCGAGATGATCTGGCTCGGTGATGAGAGGTATCACGGAGATCGAGAGCTCGCCAATCCGCTCGCAGCGGTGCAGATGGGTCTCATCTACGTCAACCCAGAAGGCCCGAACGGGACGCCGGATCCGGTTGCCGCGGCTCATGACATTCGAGAGACCTTCAGCCGAATGGCGATGAACGATGAGGAGACCGTTGCGTTGATCGCAGGCGGCCACACCTTCGGAAAGACCCATGGAGCAGCCGATCCCGATGATTACCTCGACGACGAACCCGAGGGAGCAGACCTCTCACAACAGGGTCTCGGCTGGGGAAATCGTTTCGGAAGTGGTGTGGGCACCGACGCGATCACCAGCGGATTGGAGGGCGCATGGACACCCGACCCCATCCGGTGGGACAACGGATACTTCGAGATGCTGTTCAAGTACGAGTGGGAGCTCACGAAGAGCCCGGCCGGTGCCAACCAGTGGACGCCGAAGAATGTCGAGGAACAGGACCTTGTTCCTGACGCCCAGGATCCGTCGAAGAAGCATCCGCCGATGATGGCGACAACGGATCTATCGCTGAAGGTGGACCCGGTGTATGTGGAGATCTCAAGGCGCTTCTTCGAACATCCCGAAGAACTGGCCGACGCCTTTGCCCGGGCGTGGTACAAGTTGTTGCACCGTGACATGGGACCGGTCACCCGCTATCTGGGTCCATGGGTTCCCGATGAAGAACTGTTGTGGCAGGATCCGGTTCCGGCAGTCGAAGGTGAGCTGATCGATGAGGCCGATGTGGCGGCGCTCAAGGATACGATTCTCAATTCCGGGCTCTCGATTTCCCAGCTGGTTTCGACCGCCTGGGCGTCGGCCTCAACCTATCGCGACACCGACAAGCGTGGTGGGGCCAACGGGGCCCGGATCCGGCTGTCTCCCCAGTCCGGTTGGGACGTCAATGTGACATCCGGCGTCTCGCAGGTGCTCGACACCCTCACCGGCATCCAGGAGGAGTTCAACGCTCACGCCGGCGACAAGATGGTGTCGCTTGCCGACCTGATCGTGCTGGGTGGCTGTGCGGCGGTTGAGCGGGCGGCACGTCAGGCAGGTCACGAGGTGGCGGTCCCCTTTACGCCGGGGCGTACGGATGCAACCCAGGAGCAGACCGACCTGGAGTCGTTTGCGGTACTCGAGCCGACTGCGGACGGTTTCCGCAACTATCTGCAGAAGGGCCATGGGCTCCCGGCGGAACACATGCTGGTGGACAAAGCATTCATGTTGACATTGTCCGCTCCCGAGATGACGGCCCTCGTCGGTGGTATGCGAGTCATGAACGCCAACGTCGGACAGTCCGAGCATGGGGTCTTCACCGACCGACCGGACATGCTCACGAACGACTTCTTTGTGAACCTGCTCGACATGTCGACCGAGTGGACACCGACGTCGGATTCCGAGGATGTGTTCGAGGGGCGAGATCGCGACACCGGAGAATTGCGATGGACCGGAACTCGGGTCGACCTCGTCTTCGGGTCGAACTCCGAGCTTCGGGCCCTCGCCGAGGTGTATGCGTCCGACGATGCAGAGCAGATGTTCGTTCGTGATTTCGTCGCTGCGTGGAGCAAAGTCATGGATCTCGATCGTTTCGACCTGAGGCGTTCGTGGATCTTCCTATGGCCGCAGTGAGGACAGTCGGTCCTCGAGGAATCGAGCGTCGGTTGGACCCAGTTTGCACGCCAGCGCCTGTTCGTAGGCCGACCGCGCCCCTGCGGAATCGCCCATGCGCCGTAATAATTCGGCGCGAGCAGCGTGGAAGAAGTGCCAGTGATCCATGCCGTCTACCAATTCCAAAGCGTGCCACCCTGCCTCGTCGCCCTCGAACTCAGCCAGGGCGATGGCTCGGTTGACCGCCACAACCGGTGAGGGTTGCATCTCGAACAAGCGGTCGTATAGGAGCACGATCTCCTGCCAGTCGGTTTCTTCGGCGGTTGGCGCCAGGCCATGAACACAGGCAATGGCGGCTTGAAGCTGATACGGGTCGGGGGAGCCAAGTCGCAGCGCTCGATTGAGAAGCTCGTCGGCTTCAGCAATGGCGTCGTGGTCCCAGAGGTCCCGATTCTGGTCGGCCATGAGCACCGGGGTTCCGTTCTCATCAA
>JABDOU010000252.1 GCA_013043085.1 Acidimicrobiia bacterium | reverse complement strand
TGCGAACACTTCTATATCGTGACCGAAGCGATCGATGGGGTGGCGATTGGCCTCCCTACCCTCAGGGATCCCGGCAACTACACCTACTTCAAGGAAGAAACCGGCAAGATCATGGCCGGTTTCTTTGAACCGAGGGGAAAGGTTTGGAACCTGGATTCGATTCCACGCGATTTCGCGTTTGGGACGTTGCCGGAGGATTGGGAACATGTTGGGCCGATCTTCGAACGATCCATTCATCGCGTGCCGGCGCTCGACGAGGCAGGCGTCCAGCTGTTTTTCAATGGACCGGAGGCATTCACCCCGGACGGTGTGTATTTCCTCGGTGAAGCGCCCGAGGTGGACAGGGTGTTCGTTGCTGCCGGGTTCAACTCCGTAGGTATTCAGTCCGCAGGCGGCGTTGGATGGGTCCTTGCCGACTGGATCATCGATGGCGATCCTCCTATGGACCTGTGGTCTGTCGATATCCGGCGTACATTTCCTTACCAGACGAACCCTGCATTCCTCGAGGACAGAATCTCGGAGAGCCTCGGTTTGCTCTACGCCATGCACTGGCCGTTTCGGCAATATGAGAGCGCCCGCAACGTCATCCTCTCTCCGATGCACGAGTCGCTCGATATCGCCGGCGCAGTATGGGGTGAGACGGCAGGATGGGAGCGACCCAACTGGTATGCGCCAGACGGCGTGGCGCGGGTCTACGAGTACTCGTACGGCAAACAAAACTGGGTTGAACACTCGATGTCGGAGTGCCGGGCGGTCAGGGAAGCGGTCGGCCTCTTCGACCAGACTTCGTTTGCGAAATATTCGGTGAAGGGTCCCGATGCAGCGGCGATGCTCAATCAGATTTCAGGAAACAACATCGACAAAGAAGTTGGTGATGTCACCTATACGCAGTGGCTGAACAAGAAGGGCGGCATCGAAGCAGATCTGACTGTCACTCGCATCGCCGAAACCGAGTTTCTCGTGGTGACGGCCGCTGCCAGCCGCACCCGTGATTTTGCCCTTCTGAGGCGTGTCAGCGAGGGACGTGACGTCGAAACTCGAGACATCACCGAGGAGTTGGCCGTGCTCGGCGTGATGGGGCCGGGGTCCAGAGGGCTGTTGGATGAGCTGACCGACGCCGGCCTGGATAACCACGACTTTCCCTTCGGAACGTTCAGACGAATCGACGTTGCAGGCTTCGCGGCGTTGGCGTTGAGAGTTTCGTACGTCGGTGAGCTCGGGTGGGAGCTCTACGTTCCCTACCAAGAAGCGATTGGTCTCCACCATGCTCTCACCCACATTGGCGAGAAACATGGGCTGCGACATGCCGGCTATCACGCCATGAATACGCTCAGGCTCGAGGCGGGATACCGGCACTGGGGCCACGACATCACAGACGAGGACACCCCGCTTGAGGCCGGATTGAGCTTCGCGGTCGACTTTGACAAACCGGGCGGATTCATCGGCAGAGATGCGCTCCTGGCGCAGAAGACGCAGCCGCGCACCAAACGCCTCGTCCAGTTTCAGCTACTCGATCCCGACCGGCTGCTCTACCACGACGAGCCGATTCTCCGTGATGGAGAGATCGTCGGTCGAACAACGTCAGGCATGTGGTCCTATGTGATGGGTACCTGCCTGGCGATGGGCTACCTCGAGCATCCCGACGGCGTCACCAAAGAGTTCCTCGAATCCGGCACGTTCGAGATCGAGGTTGCCGGCGAGCGGATACCGGCCAACGCCCAATTTGGTTCGTTCTATCCGGCCAGCACCCGCGTCAAGATGTAGATGTCGCGTACTCGATGAGACGAACCACCTCTTCGGCGCAGCCCCAGCTGAGACCGTAGCCGTTGCCGTCGTGGCCGTAGTTGTGTGCAACCAGTCCGCTCAGAGTCTCTTCCAGTTCCACACGAACTGTGGGGCGGCCTGGCCGAAGGCCTACAGCCACCTTCACGATCTCCGAGGTGGCCAATCGGGGATCTAGCGACCTGGCATCTTCGACAATCCGTTTCGTGGTCTCGTCATCAGGGACGAGACTCCACTCACCGACCAACCGGGTACCGCCGAGCACCACCACCTCGTTCCTCGGGAGCACATAGGTAAAGGGTCCTCCCTCTATCTGGGTGTGGTGACCGTCGGTGATACCCGGGTTCTCGACGTGAACGACCTGTCCTCGCACCGGTTGCATTGAAGTGTCCCCAACCAGCGACCGGGCACCGAGGCCGGTGCAGTTGACCACAACCCGGTTTTCTCGTGCGACGTCTGAAAGGTCGGTTACGTCCTGTTCGGTGATCACACCACCCAAGGTTTCAAATCGATTTTCGAGATAGGGCAGGTAGATCGGCGGCTCGATCCGTACCGTCCCCAGCACATGTCCAGCGGCGAACGGGGCCGGCACCTCGTCCGCAGTGAGAATCCGGTATGACCTCAGCGGTTGCGCCCACGATGGATTCGCATCATCCAATGGATAGTCCACGTATTCGGTGACATCGAGGGGATAGACCCCGGCCGATTCATCTCCGATCAGCTCGAGGAACACCTCTAGCGATCTTTCCATGAACGAACGGCTGCCCGGTTCCGGAAACCAGATCGCTGCGGCCACGATCGATGTTGTGTTGGTGGCTCGTTCCCGCGTCAGAATCGACGTCGAGAAACCGGCTTCGGCGAGCCGAATAGCCGTCGTCAAACCCGAGACTCCGCTCCCGACGACCGTGACGTCTACTACGTTCTGCATTGTGAGCACCCTAGAGGGGAGGTCGGGTCTCGTTGGTAGCCTTTCGGTGGAGGAAGGTTGTTGATGATCGAACCGATAGTGTCGGTGTCGTGGCTTACCGAGACGCTCGAGAAAGAACCATCCGATGTCGCCCTGGCGGACGTCCGTTGGTATCTCGACGGTCGGGACGGCTATTCCGCGTATCTGGACGGACACCTGCCGGGAGCGGTGTTCATCGATCTCGATACGGTGTTGGCGGGTCCTGGCGGTCCCTCCATCGGTCGTCACCCGCTGCCCGAGCCCGAGGTCTTCGCTAGAGGCCTTGGCAGGGCTGGTATTGGTGAGGATTCGATGGTGGTCGCCTACGACGACGCAGCCGGCATGAC
>JABDOU010000233.1 GCA_013043085.1 Acidimicrobiia bacterium | reverse complement strand
GTTCATAACACACCTGACTCGAGGTCAGAGACTCGAGTCAGGGACAGTCAGGGACAGGAGAAGCACGGTGGCAACACATACAGCATCATGGACTCAGCCGACATTTCCCAACGGGAGAAACGGTTTCGATCGAGCGGGTTTCGTCGTTGGGACGTCAATCTCCGGTCGGGCGCCGCAACAGGAGCGAAGAGCTTCGAAGCGGTCGGCGGGTCTCGTGATGGTGATCCTCAGGGTGTTGGTCCTCCCATTGGTGATCGCCGCCGTGCTTCTCATGGCCCTGGCTCCAGCGAGCACGGCTGTCGATTCTGCCACTCGCGTCGAGACCTACGTGGTCGTGTCAGGAGATACGTTATGGGACATCGCAGCCGGGCTCACAGACCCGTCGGGCGACGTTCGTGCGACGATCGACGAGATCGAAGATCTCAACGGCCTCACATCCAGCGCACTGCAGCCGGGGCAAAGCCTGCTGATACCCCGTCCCTTCTAAATGCCTCTTGACGGTCGCATGTTGGGGGCCAGCGTGGCGGGGACGAACATTCAGAATGCCATTCAGAATGCCATTCAGAATGCGTCGTGCGTTCTCACCGGCGCTCACCTGCGACGGCCGCTACTGTCAGGAGCTATGCAATGTCCCTTCTGTCGTGCTGATGACACGCGCGTTATCGATAGCCGCCGCGCCGAGGATGGCGAAACGGTGCGTCGGCGACGCCGTTGCGAGCAATGCGACAACCGGTTCACCACCTACGAGCGGCCCGTCTTGCCGCTGCTGGTCAAGAAGCGAACCGGTCTCACCGAACCGCTCGACCTCGAAAAAGTCCGTCGCGGCGTGGAGCGGTCATTGGCCGGTCGACCCGTACCGGAGGGCACTGTCGAAGACATCATCGTCGCGGTCGAGAACGCTGCACGCGCAGCATCGCCCCTGGTGGAATCCGAGACAATCGGACAGATCGTCCTCGACGGTCTCAAGCTGATTGATGAGGCTGCGTATCTTCGCTTCGCCAGCGTGTACAAAGACTTTCAGGGAGCTCAAGACTTCGAGCGGGAGATGGCCGCACTCGACGAGTGATCCTCGCCCCGTCAGGTGGGTAGGAGATCCATTGCTGCTAGCAAGCGTTGTTCCACCGCACCGATCTCCTGATCCAGTTGGACCTCGAGATCTCGCAGTACCTGCGGTAGCGACGCCTTGACGTTTCCGACCCGTTGGCCGATCTCGAACCTCAATTCCTGAGCGGCTTCTGCATCTTGACGCCTGAGAGCATCGAGATACGACTCCTGCCAACTTGGAAGGCGGTCAACCACGCTCAAGGCGGCTTGCTTGTGGGTGGCAAACGCCGGATCGTCGGGTAACTGCTTGATGCTGTTGGTCGACGTTCGAATGATCTGGGTCAACTCGGGGCGGAGTTCGGCGATTTCGATTTCGTCGGCTCCGGTCGGCAGGGTCGGGAACTCGAAAGCCTCGTCGAACAGGGTTCGGTAGGTGATCACATCGATGATTCGTGAGTTGATGTCCCCCGCCGGCCCCGGGATCTTGGCGAGAGCGTTTCGGGCGGGTTTGAGCGCCTCGATCGGATCGGCAGATGTGAGGGGGATCGGGTCAGGAAGCGGCTCTGCGACGGCATCCGAGAGGTCGTCTGCCCGTGCTTCGACGGTACTTGCCGAAACGCTGCCACTCGTCAAGGTTTCTACCGGTGTAGCCGGATCCGTCGCCAGGTTTGCGCTCGATGCGGACTGGCGGAGCGAGGTGAGGAGGTTGTTGCCGGCAGTGCGGTAATTGCTTGCGATCGACTCGGCCTGCGTCGCCGGGATCTGACGCATGAAGCTCAGCAGAATGAAACCTCCTGCAAGCAGTGTGGCAAGCAGCAGGACCGGAAACCAGCCGATCGAGACCTTGCCTCTCCCGAGAGGGCCGCCCGGCAAGTCCGGTTCCCACTCCGATGACTTGAAGTTGTCCACATCTGTGATCTCGGAGGCATGCCAGAGGCGTTCGACAAGGGTCTCGTTCCCTTCGACCTTGCTGACGGTGACGGAGTTGAGATCGGCCACGGTCGGGTATATGTCGCTCGTGACCGATGACACATACGGTGGCGGATCGGACTTGCGTTCACCAACCGAGGCCATGCCCAGTAACTCGAGCATGGTCGATTGATACTCATCTCCCGGCTCGCGAGGCGAGGGAGTCCTGGCCCCCGGGCGCCGATTGTCAGCCACGTGTTCTCATACTTTCTTGCTGCCTAGTCTCGTCGGCATGCAGATATCGTTTCTTAAGCTCGATCCTGACCTGCCAACACCATCAAGGGCGCATCGTACCGATGGCGGGGTGGATTTGTACTCCCGCGTAGATACGACGTTGCCGCCAGGGGAGTGGTTTCCCGTTCCCACCGGTATCTCCCTTGCGATTCCAGCAGGCTACGCCGGTCTGGT
>JABDOU010000203.1 GCA_013043085.1 Acidimicrobiia bacterium | reverse complement strand
GGGAGATACCGCTGAGGCCATTGCCGCTCACCCCGACCACGAAATACGGCAGGTCGCCCTTGACGATCCGTTCGTAGATGTGGTCGTGGCCGGCAAGCACTGCGTCGCCCCCCCATTGGTCGAATGGCCATTGCAACTCCACGGACGGTCCATGCCGCTGACCCGAGGAATAGGGAGGGTGATGCATATAGACAACCTGCCAGGGCGCGGTAGATGCTGCCAGCGCCGACTGGAGCCACTGGGCCTGAACCGATGATGCTGTCACGCCGTCGGGCTCGTCGCTATCGCTGTTTACAACGAAGAAGTGAACGGGGCCGACGACGTAGTCGTAGTAGCGCTCAGTGCCAGAGGAGTCGCTCGATACCCGACCGCCGCCAGGCAAAGTGAAGTAGTCGAGATATACGTCAATGCCGCCGAACTCGCTGTATTCGTGATTACCGATTGCGGGAAAGAACCGGTTCAACGGTGCGCCTGCCCCATACGTGCCCTGATAGTTGCCGATGTACGGTGCATAGAACTGACCGATCGCGTAGTCGATGCCATTTACATATCGGTTATCGCCCGTCGTGACAATGATGTCGGGATCGAGAGTTCCTATCAGGTTCGCAACGTCGCCTTCCTCACAACAACCCGATCCGTAGTCACCGATGACGGCAGCCGCGACCATCTCGGGCTGCGGAACAGCGGGATCGACGGACGAGATCACAACGTCGTCCACGGTCACCAACTCTCCGTCGTCGACGCTGAGCCGAAGCGTGTACGACCCTGGTTGCGAGAATGTGACCGTTGTGTCGAGCGACGACGGGTCAGCGAAAGTGCTTGCGCCGGGTCCGGCGAGCTGCGTCCAGGCGATCGTTGGAGGCGTAGACGGATCTGGCAGTTGATCATCGGCGACTACGCCGCCCAAAACCACCGGTTCCGGATGGAAGCTCGAATCAGCGGAGGCGTTGATCACCGGCGCCTGATTAGCCGGACTGCCGAAACCTGCGTACTCGATCCGGAGCTCTGGAGCGGCTGTCGGGTCTCCGTCAAAGGCCACGGCCGGGCGTGTGCCGGAACCGCTCACGATCAGAGAAAGGCCGTTGCCACTGTTCCAACCCGGGCGATCAACGACCTCCTGGATGATGCTGGTGAGATCGGGGGTCCGCTGGCCGAGCCCGGCCAGGCGATCGTCCACCCAGTCTGGCGGATTCCAGGAGACGGCAGCGACCGTCCTCGGGCGAGTCGAGATATCGAAGCTCGTGCCCGCAAACACCGAAGCGTCGTCGGCTGCCTGAGCCTCGATCACGAGAGATGCAGCTCCGAGCGCCGGATCCGCCGACTGGAATTGGACGGTCGCCGAAGTGATGATTGCTCCCTGCGGTACCGAAACATCCCCAAATCGCAGGCCGACGTGCTGACTGGTCGGTCCGGCGTCGACCAATTCGAGTGTCGAGCCGGTGAGAGATATGGCGCCATTCGAGGCCTCTTCGGCGTCGCCGGCGCTTGCAGAAACCCGTCGGACCAGGCTGACCTCGTTGTCGACGAGGTGTACGGTCACCTCGGCAGGATCACCGGCAGTGTGAGCGCCAGATTCGAGAACGGTCACGATGATCGATTCCGTCATCTCGGACACGGAGTCTTCCACAGGGACGAGATCGAGGGTGTAGCTGCTCACGCCGGCGGGAAAGGTGAAGGACCCCGTTCGGAGTTCGTAATCCTCGCCATTGGTTGCGCTGCCGCTTGTTGCGTAACTGACGGCCAGAGGCAGTTCAGTGCCTTCGGATCGAGTAAAGACGACCTGGCCGATATCAGCCGGCTGAGCACCTTCGATAGCAACGCCATCGAACAATGAAACCGACACTGCAGGTGTATCTGCATCAGCAATGGTCACCGTTGCAGTTGATGGCTCGCCCGCCACATACCCAACGCCGTCCAAAACGGTGACAATCACGGACTCCGATCCTTCCGCGAGAGTATCCGTGATGGGTGTCACATCGATCGATGCCGACATCGCCCCGGCAGGGATCGTCATCGATCCGCCCAGCGACGAATAATCCAGGTCGGCTTCGGCAGATCCCGATGCGGCGTAGGAGACCACCAGAGGCTGATCGACCGGTCCTGTCCTCGTGAACGTGAATTGACCCGGATCAACCGGTTCACCCTCGCGGGCCATGTCATCTGTGGCGAGGACCGATACCGCATGCGTGAATGCAACTTGCAACCGGGGTGGTTGGGTGCCATCAAACGATTCTGCAACGCGCTTGCCAGTTCCTTCGATGAGAAAGGCGACAGCATTGCCTTCAATCCAGTCAGGTCGATCAATCAGCTCCTGTACCACTGCGGAAAGATCCGGGCTTCGTTGGTCGACTCCCGCATCTCCGACTGTCCATGTCGGCGGTGTCCACACAATTTGGGCTGTGGTGCGAGGACGGCTCGAAATGTCGCTATTGGTTCCGGTAAACGTGAGGGCATCGTCCGTGTCATCGCCGCTGATGATCAATGAGGTCTGGATAGTGGTCGATTCGTCTGCCTGGAACTGAAGAGTGGCTTCATCGATGCGAGCCCCCGGGGGGATTGCTATGTCGGTGAATCGCAGTCCAATCTGCTGCTCGCCGCGAGAACCGTCCTCGGTCAGCTCGAGGTCGCTGCTCGTGATTTT
>JABDOU010000178.1 GCA_013043085.1 Acidimicrobiia bacterium | reverse complement strand
ATCTCACGTCGTGTGGTATTGTCGTTCGCAACTCACGGGCCGCCGAGGACTTTGCAGCCGTTCCCGAGGGACCCAGGCCTTGGGGACAGGCCGGGGAATCAAGCCAGGGGACAGGCCGGGGAAGAGAGCGGAAACAGGCGGACTACGGGCACGGGGAAGCACGGGGACAGACGAAAGCGAGGCACGTCGCCTGCGAGAGGTGGCAGTGACTCAGGGCAAACGCCGGGGTCAATCCGGCAGCGGGTAACGGGAGGAAACATCGCGTTGGATAGAGATCCACACGAAGATCCCTCATGGGTAGGCAACAACGATGTCGGAGCCTCTCACACCGATCCTCTACGCCATCCCGACCTCGAGATCATCGCACGCCATTTGCGGCACCAGTACGAGGAGGTCCTGGAGGCCGAACAGCATGCCGCCCGGGCGGCTTCGCGGAGACTCCGAAGCTTGCGAGACCGATTGATCGAAGCCGAAGATCGCCAAGAGATCGCTCTCGCGTATGGGACCGATGGGCAGTTTTACCGGGGACGAGTTTCGGCAGTCGGTACCGATCACGTGGTTCTCGCCGACGGTGACAAGTTCCGCTTTTTGCTCACTCACCAACTTGTCGGGATCGAGTTCGAATGAAGCAACTACTCGAGCGGGTCGATCGTCGCACATGGCTCGGAATCGCGCTGGCGGCAACCGCCGCCCTCCTGACACTGAGCATCAGCAAACCAGCTCCCACCGTCGATGTCATCTTCGCAGGCGAAGACCTCCCGGCCGGGGTCAGATTGGCCGACCTCACGCTTGTCACACGCCAAATGCCCGCTTCGTTCGGAATGTTGAACGAACAAGATCTCGACGCAGTCGGTGAATGGACCCTGGCGGAACCCATTGGACAAGACGAGCCCATCCTGCCATCTCTCCTAAGAGCACCGGCGCTCGCCGAAAACCCGGACCTGTTTGCGCTGGCCGTTGATCCCTCCCACGCCGTGCTCGGCAGAATCTCCGCCGGCGACTATGTCGACGTCTACGTCACCTGGAGGGATGACGACATCACGACTCGAATCGCCGAAGGCCTCTACGTCGTGGAGGCGCGAACCGACGACGACGGTTTCGGTGATGGAGAAGTACAGATGTTGCTTGCGGTAGATCGTGATAGCGCCGAACGTCTGACACACGCGGTTCGCACAGGCGACGTTGACATCGTGAAGCGGGCTCCGTGATTCCGAAGGTAGCAACTGTGCTCAGTGCCCGGGAGTGGGAATCCTCTCTGGTGGCATCTGCGCAAAGGGCGGCGACGATACGGCTGGTCGGGCGCGTGTATCAGCCCGATGAGATCGAAGCCATGAACGTCGATGTTGTCGTGGTGGGCGCCGAGACGAGCTGGTTGAGCGCTGCGCGTCTCCAGTCGTGGCGACGTGAGGGAATCCGTGTCGTCGGAATCTATCCACGGGGCGATACCCCCGCCCGCTCGCTGCTAGAGCTAGGTGGTGCCGATGAAGTCTTGTCGGATGACACTCCGGCGGACGCCATTCTTCGCCACATTCGGTCGATCCCCACCGGCCGATCGCAGCGGATCAGGAAAGCAGGTCAATTGATCGTGGTCGGGGGTCCGCGGGGAGCTCCTGGCCGAACCGAGGTCGCGGTCGCCCTATCGCTTGCCTGGAGCCGATCGGCCAGTGTGCTTCTGCTCGATCTTGATCAAGACGCACCATCGATCGGAATACGACTCGGGCTGGCACCCCGCCCTGATCTGGTAGACCTGCTGGACGACATACGCTCCGGCAGGGCTGTTGATCCAAAGAGCTATCCCCGCTATCGGGATCTGGCGGTTGGTCCGGGTTCTCATCGCGCAGAGCGATATGTCGTACCGTCGACTCACGTGGAAGAGCTGCTGGATGCCACCCTCGCGGCCTTTGAGCTAGTCGTGGTGGACACGAGTCCGGGCGTCCATGAGCTCGAGTTCGTATTCAAGCGATCCGATCATGCTGTGCTCGTTTCCGACGCAACAGCCGTCGGGCTTATTCGGACGGCCCGGATGGTCGCCGAGTGGGCTGGCCCTCCGCCGGCCCTGGTCATCAACCGGGCAGTCGGCGCAACCAGCGAGATCGTTCGTGCTGCCCGCAAATGGACGGGTCTGGAGCCGGCAGCCATCATCAAACAGCATGCACGAATTCGTGAAGCCGCAGGCAAGGCGGACTCACCGGATCGGTATTTGTCCAAGCCGCTTTCGAGGCTTGCGATCCCCGGATGACGCGCCTCGGGTTTCTACAGCCGCTCATAGACGACGCCTCCGTGGAGGAAATCATCGTTCTCGGTGGTCAGAGGACATTCGTTGTCCGTGACGGCAGAAAGCATCTCATCACGGAGGTAGCCGATATCGAAACCGTCCGCCGCATCGCCGAGCAGCTCCTTGCGGGGACCGGTCGTCGCCTCGATCTTGCCAACCCGATCGTCTCAGCCCAGCTGACCGACGGAAGCCGGGTCCACATCACCGGGCCTCCGGTTACCCACGAAGACCGACTCAATATCCAAATTCGCAAGTTCGTTCTGGCGGCTGATCGACTTTCGTCACTCGTCGATCGCGGTTCCCTCACCCCGCTGGCTGCCGATCTTCTCGGAGCCGCCGTCAGGGCCGACAAGACCATTCTCGTCGCGGGCGCGCCAGGAGCAGGAAAAACCACGCTCGTGAACTGCTTGCTCAACGAGGTCCCGGCTGATCGACGTGTTGTTACAGCCGAGGAAGTGTTCGAGATCCAGGCCAATCTCCCCGACATGACGCAGATGCAAACGCGAGAGGTCGGGCTCGATGGCGGTGGCGTCATCACCCTCCGAGACCTGGTCAGAGAGGCGCTCCGACAGCGCCCCGATCGCATCGTGATCGGTGAGGTTCGCGGGCCAGAGGCTCTCGACATGTTGATGGCTCTCAATGCCGGGTGTTCTGGCCTGGCTACGGTGCACGCCAACTCCAGTCGCGACGCGCTCGAAAAACTCGTGTCCTATTCGGTGCTGGCGGGAGAGAACATCTCCATTCCCTTCGTTCGTTCAACCGCATCTTCCGTGATCGATCTCGTTGTGCATCTCAAACGATCCGACCATGGCCGACGTGTTGACGAAATCGTCTCCGTCAATCCCCAGATGGACGACCGGCTATTCACCGTCCAAACGCTTTTTGAGCACTCGCAGGGAGCCCTGAGATGGACCGGTATGCGGCCGACCGACGGGGACGACTATCGCGCCGTCGGCATGAGGTGGCCGCAGTGAGAGGGCTGGCAGTTGTGCTCGCGGCGGCGGCGGGTTGGGTACTGGCAGGGGCCCCGCTGCCGAACAATGCCGGTGCTACGAGATCCAGGCTCCCGAACCTGGCGACCATCGCTACCGCCTTGGTGGTCGGGGTTGTTGTCGGGCTGATTACCTTGCTCCTCACCGGCGTCGTGGCCGTCGTCACAGCAGTCGGTGTCCTTGCGGCTTCCTTGCCACTCGGATTGAGCGCCGCGAAGGAGCGGGCAAAAAGACAAGAGGTCATTGAAACCTGGCCCGACTTCCTCTCTGGCGTGCGAGGATTCCTGTCAGCCGGGCGCTCGCTCCCCGAAGCTTTTATCGAGGCTGGCAAGAGGACAGGGGGTGGGCTCGGGGAGCTCAGCGAAGAAGTACGACGCCGAACCTCCCAGGGTGCAGCGTTCGCCGAGGCGCTCGAGTACACCCGACGGTCTCTCGCGGATCCAACCACAGATCGCGCCATCACACTCATATCCGTCGCTCACCGCAGCGGTGGCGGACGAGTCGCCACCGTGCTGGCCGATGCCGGCGCCTCCATCGCCGACGAAGTGAGATTGCGAAAGGCCCACGAAGCTTCACTTACCCAGCAGCGAATGACGGCCATGGTTGCCCTGCTGGCTCCGTGGATTCTCCTGGTGATCACCGTTGCCACCAACGAGGCTGCAGCCGCGGCGTATCGAACAGCGAGGGGACAAAGCATCATCCTGTTCGGTCTCGGAGCCACGGGTATCGGCTATCTAGCCGCTCGTTCTGCTGCCCGACTCAGCGAGCCTCGACGGATTCTCCGATGACGTTCTGGTTGCTTCCAGTGCTGACTGCGGTTGGGGTTCTTCTCATTGTGATACCCAAACCTGCACCTTCGCTCAGCGAGCGCGTTGGGAGATACCTGGAACCTGCACGCGTGCCCGCTCGGGATCACCATCAAGCAATTGCCTCCCGGCTCTCAAAAGCAGGCCTGACGTGGACCTACGCGGAGTGGCGGTTGCGGAACATCATGGCAGCCGCGACCGGTGCGATGGTCGGGTTGTTGATCGCTCGCGGAGATATGTTCATCGCAGGCCCTGAACGCTCGGCACCTGGCCTTGCGCTGACCGGGGCATTTGCCGGCGTTCTCTTCTTTCGGATGTGGGTAACGCGGCGCACCGAGCGACGTAGTCAACAGCTGAAGGAGGAGCTGCCGCTGCTGACGGACACTTTGCTCATTCAGATCATGTCCGGCGAATCAATCATCCAGGCGATTGAGCGGATGGTATCCATCGGAGCAGGCGTCGGAACAGGCGAATTGGCCAGAGCCCTCTCTCGATACAGGAGCGGTGAATCAATTACGGACAGTCTCGAACAAGCTGCCAACGACACCGCTCAACCCGAGGCCCGGCGGCTCTATGACCTTCTTGCCACCGGCCACCATACGGGCGGAAGATTGGCCGGTCACCTCATCGAGTTGTCGCGGGACTACCGGGCCACGCTGGAGCGCGAGCTCATCACCGAAGGCGGAAAGCGCGCCGTCGCCGTGTATGCGCCGATTCTCGGCCTCATGATTCCGGTCACGCTCATATTTCTGGTGTATCCAGCCCTGGCTGGTCTCCGTCAATTGGCTCAACAATGAGATCCCTGAGAAAGGAAGAAGGCAATGTTGGATGTTCGAGACGATCGAGGTGTGACCACGATCGAATGGGTTGGAATGGCGCTCCTCGTGGTGCTCGTGATCGCGTTTCTGGCTCCCGAGGTTCGGTCCACGGTTGGCGACATCTGGGCAAACGTCACCGGAGAACTCAGCGGAGTCGGCAGCTAGGCGACACCGGCTCGGCCATCATCGACGGCGCTATTGCATTATCCATCGCATTCGTCATGCTGATAGTCATGGTGCAGAGTTCATTCGTCCTCGTCGTTCGGAACGAATCCAAAGCGATTGTCGATCAAGCAGCAAGGTCGCTGACCCGAGAGAGTGCCGATCCGGCTGCGATCATCCAGGCGACCCGCCGGCGCTTGACCGCCGTTACCGGCGACGCAGCAGTTGAGGTTGAGCACGTCCGGAGCGAAGCTACCGCTGTCGCAGCAACATTCGATTGGGCGCCACCTGGTCCGTCGTGGGGAACGATCGAACTGCACGTCGAATCCAGCGCGTACCCGGTGATCGTGCCTTGAGGTTTGACAGGTGAGGCGACGACGTATCAGCGCTTTGGGCAACGGCGGGATGCCTCGAAATACGGTGATCATGTCAGAGCAAGGCATGGGCATGGTCGAGATTCTGGTGCTCGGATCGATTGTGCTCGCCTTGAGTTTGCCCGTGATCAGGACCGTGTTGACCTACCAGAACGCAAACGAGCGCGTGGTTGAAGCCGCATTTTCGGCGGCGCAGGCGGCAGGTCGCACGGGTGACGACCGGATGGCAGAGGATCTGGCTCGCTCAATCGTGTGTGGTGACACTCCCTGCAACGCCACCGCCGAGGTGAACATCGGCACCTCCCGCGTGTCGGCCTACGTGGAACGAACCATCGACTTGCCCCTGGTTGGGCCGGTGACCATCATCTCGACGTCGCAAGCCGAGTTATCTCAGTTTCGGAGCGGTCACCGTGGGTCTGCGTAATCCCCGGTGCGATTCCGGAAGCACCACACCTGCAGTCGTCGTAATCCTCATCGGAGCTGTGCTCACGGTCTCGCTTGCCATTGAGATCGGCAGGTTCTCGATCGCAGCACGACAAGCGGGCTATGTCGCCGATCTTTCCGCCGAGGCGGCTGCCACGGCGCTCGATCAGGAATCGCTCGCCGCCGGCGAGCTGCTTCTCGACCGCAGCGGCGCCACAACGCTCGCGGAATCCATTTCGGACGATCTTGTCGCTGCCGAGAATCGTTCGCTCACCGTGTCGGTCGCGGCGTCCGAAGTTTGTGTAGACGTCGTTCAGATGTATCGTCCGAGCTTGCTGCCGCTTCCCGGTGTTGCCATAAACGCCTCGGCCTGCGCATCTCCCATGCTGGGCTGAGTGCGCCGGGCTGAGTGGGCCGGTCTAGGCAGCCACGGCACCGCTCCTGGCACAGATACGGCAGGCGCATTCGACCACCTCGAAATTGAAGCCGGCCGCCTCGAGGTTTTGCATGGCTTCTGCCACAACGTCACGGGATTCGATGGATGCGACCTCATCAACCACCTCAACGTGATTGCTGCGGGTGGAGGGGGAACTGGATTGAGGAGGGGGAGTTCTTGTGTTCTTCATCATGCTGTAACGGTATCAGGAGGGTGTGACAAAGAAGCCTGTCAGGTGGTGTACTAGCTTCGCATCATGGAATTGTTTGATCTTTCAGGGCGAACGGCGGTCGTCACCGGCGGAAACCGCGGTATCGGGCTCGGTTTCGCCAGAGGGCTCGCCAAAGCCGGCGCCAACGTTGCCATCTGGAGCAGGGACGAAGCGAGGAACCGGACGGCAACGACCGAGCTCAAGGAGCTCGGCGTGAGCTCGCTCGGGTTGCCGGTGGATGTGACAGATAGGTCGGCCGTCGAGGCGGCACTCGACGAGACGGAGCAGGCGCTGGGCAACATCACGATCTTGTTTGCAAATGCAGGCACCACCGCCAGCCTCGAATACACCGACATGGACGACGAAGAGTGGCGTCGGCTGATGAGCGTAAATGTCGATGGTGTTCACCATTGCACCCAGTCGGTCATCAAGCGACTCGTGGCCCGCGAGCAGCACGGTTCGATCGTCATCACGGCCAGCCTTGCCGCCCATCTCGGTCTTCCGTTGGCTCCTCACTATTCGGCAAGTAAGGGAGCCGTCCTCCAATTGGCGAGGGCCCTGGCCGTGAGGTACGGTCGAAAAGGGATCAGGGTGAACGTGGTCTCACC
>JABDOU010000176.1 GCA_013043085.1 Acidimicrobiia bacterium | reverse complement strand
ATCCAGGTGCGACCGGTGAACGCTGCCGAAAGATTTGATCGACTGTATCGACGCAAAGGGGCTTGAAGACTCTGCGTATGCCACCCAATAAAGATGAAGACTCTGCGCATGCCACCCAATAGAGACGAAGACTCTGCGCATGCCACCCAATGAAGACGAAGACTCTGCGCATGCCATCCATCAGGCGGCATCTCGCCTTTGAATCAGAAGGGAGTCCCCGAACTCGTGCGTTCGGTAGTGACGCTCGGTGGCAGCTTCGTGAATTCGTTGCAGGACGGAATCGTCGGCGAAAGCACGAAGCAGTTCGAAGTGACTTTCTCCGGGTTGATGTACTCCCGTCAGAATCGTGTCGACCACCTGCAGCGTGGTGTCCGCACCGATGCGGCCGCGAGCGGTTCCTTTCCCGGCACGCACAGAACCGTCGCCGGCGGCGGCCGATTCGAGGGCCCTGGCGACCGTTGTTCCAATAGCGATGACCGCGCCACCGCGCTCGCGGGCTGCGGCGATTGAATCGGCTGTGGTAGCGGGGATGATGTACGGCTCGTCAAATGGCAGCCTCTCATCGAGCTTGGGATCGCCGGTGGAGGAGATTCCGGCGGCATGGGTGAGCGTCGCAAACTCGATGCCACGCCTTTTCCACGTTGAGAGTGCATTCCAGCTAAGCGCAAACCCTGCTGAGGGTGCCTCAAAAGCGAAAGGCTCGGCGGCGAGGTTCGTCCACACGTCCCACAGTTCCAGGCCCTCCGGGACGTGTGAGTATTGGATGGGCCGACCGTGCTTCGCCAGCCCCGCCGTGACCCGCGCAGGCTCGCCGACGAAGTGAACAGCGATGAGTCGTGGGTGATCGAGCAGGCGCTCGACCAGAGCGATCAGCGGTCCCAGCCGCAACCGGTCTCCGGACGCCAGCGGTGGCGGATCCGGCCGGTCCTCGGTTCGCATCTGGTAGTCGCCTTCTCCGAAAACCACTGCGACAAACCGGGTCAGGTGGCCGACCGTTGGTTCGTCAGTTGGAAGGAACCCGGCCAGCCTTATCTCGATGGGTTCGCCAGTCAGCTCATGGCTACCGCGCAGGCTGGCCGGCAGCGTCGCCGCATCGTTGGCGACCACCAGGTCGCCTGGTCTGAAGAGCTGTCCGATCTCCAACCGATCCCGGTCTTCGATATGACCGTCGGATGTGACAACCATGAGCTTCCGAGACTTCCGGCTCGGGCGGTTGGCGGCGATCATCGTCGGCCTACCGATGGGAGGGTGGCGGCGGTCGAAAGAGCGTCCAGAATTGCTTCGAGAACCTCAGAGGCAGAGTCGGCCGGGCGCTTGAGCGTGGCAGGGTCGGCCTCGGGGTCGGCGAGCGCATGGAGGGGAGTGTCCATATCACCCGGGTCGATGGAGAGGAAACGAATCCCCGCCTCGTTCGACTCTTCCTCCCATATGGCGGTGAGATGGTGGAGCGCCGCCTTGCTGGCGCCATAGGCTCCCCAGGTGGGGTACGCATTGACCGCAGCGTCGCTGGAGATGTTGATCACGACCGCTCCACGGCCCTGTCTCGCCGATGCCGCCAGCGACCCGAACAGTGCCTTCGTCAATCGGAATGGCGCGACCACGTTGATCCGCAGTGCTTCCTCGAGATCCTCACATTCGGTGTCGGCGAGGGGAGATAACGGGATCGGCCCGAGACTGGACGCATTGTTGATCAAGACGTCCAGTCCACCGAGGTTGGCTGTTATTTGGAGCGCCAGCGGGTAGGCGTCATCTTTCTCGCCAACGTCACCGACAATTCCGACGGCACCCGTTTCTGTCGCCACTCGCTCCACGTCGGCGGCGGTGCGGGCGACGAAGGCAACGTGCGCCCCACCCGCAGCCAACAGCCTCACAAGTGCAAGGCCCAGGCCCGATGTGCCGCCGGTGACCGCCACGCGCAGGCCGCTGATGGTCGCGTCGTTGTGTGTCATAGTTCGTTCCTTTCTCGTTGGGAGACAAAATACAAGTTCAAGTAAACTTGAAGTCAAGCCTTTTCTCAGATAGGGTTACAGAATGGAGTCGGTTCTCACCATTGGAGAAGTTTCCAAGCGCAGCGGGGTCGCCTCGTCGGCCCTTCGCTTCTATGAGGACAAGGGCCTCATCAGCTCGCAGCGAGCCGGCTCCGGGCATCGCCGCTACCACCGTTCTGTCCTGCGGCGGATTGCATTCATTGTCTTTGCACAACGGATCGGGCTGTCCCTCGAGGAGATAGGTGGCGAGCTGGCCAAGCTGCCTGACGACCACACGCCGTCACCGAAGGATTGGCAGAAACTATCCGGCAAATGGCTGGAGCGCATCGATCAGCGGGCTGAAGAACTGCAGCGCCTCCGCGATGGTCTTACGAACTGCATCGGATGTGGATGCCTCTCATTCGATGTCTGCTGGATTGCCAATCCCGACGACCGGCGGGGCCGGGCCGGCCCCGGGCCCCGCTCGTGGGTGCCCTCCGGGTGAGTGGTCGATTGCCGCACATAGCATCGTCGTCAACGACCAGGAGTCCCGGACCAATCGGTTGAACGGGCGTGTCGCGGTGGAGTTGTCCGTGGGGTTCACCGGGTTGATGGGAGGTTTTCGTGGGGCCTGTCGGGTTTGGGGTCTGCGTGGGGGTTTGCGGAACGATGCTTCTTGTCGGCGATTAAACGCTGGTTGGTTGGTGCGATCCGCACGGATGCGTTTATCACGTAGGCCACGGTTGCGTCGGAGAGCTACCGCCTTGTGGCCGGACGTCAATATTGCGAACGGCGAGGGCCCTCAGTGCGTAAGTGTCGCGTTGGAGGTTCTCGGTGATTCGCCGGCTACATCGACGCAAAGGGGCTTGAAGACTCTGCGCATGCCACCCAATAAAGACGAACACCCTGCGCATGCCATCTAGACAAATCGGTACTTAGGATTGGCTCATGCCTGTTCGTGTTCTGATTGCCAAGCCTGGGCTTGACGGGCATGATCGGGGGGCGAAGGTGATTGCCCGTGCCCTACGTGATGCGGGGTTCGAAGTCATTTATTCGGGGCTGCACCAGACGCCAGAACAGATCGTTGAAACCGCGGTTCAGGAAGACGTCGGTGGGATTGGGATGTCGATTCTCTCCGGTGCTCACATGACGTTGTTTCCGCGGGTGGTGCAGGTGCTGAAAGAGCGCGGGATCGACGACATGGTGGTGTTCGGCGGTGGCATCATTCCCGAATCTGACGTTGCCGAGTTGGAGGAGGCCGGGCTGGCCGCCGTATTCACCCCCGGGGCGCCGCTATCCGAAATCGTTGAATGGGTCAGGAACAATATTTCTCCCTAATCTTCGACCGCCGTCCGACGCTCGAGCAGGAGTAGTTCTTGAAGATTCACGAATACCAGGCGAAAGAACTCATGGCCGCCCGTGGCATCCCGGTCCCCCTGGGGAGAGTCGCCACAACAGTAGAGGAGGCCGTCGCGGCAGTCCGTCCGCTGGTTGAAGAGAGCGGTAATCCGGTAGTGGTTGTGAAGTCTCAAATCCACGCCGGGGGTCGGGGGAAGGGCACGTTCAAAGAACATCCGGATCTGGGTGGCGTGACTGTTGTGCTCGACGGCATCGAGGGTGGGATTGATGCCACCGAGAACAAAGTCCGGGAACTGGCGAGCAAGATGCTCGGGTCAACCCTTGTGACGATCCAAACTGGACCCGAGGGCAGAGTCGTCAATCGGCTCTATATCGAGCAGGGCATTGACATCGAAACCGAGCTGTACCTATCGGTTGTGCTCGACCGCAGTACGAGCCGCAACATCGTCATGGCTTCGACCGAGGGCGGCACCGAGATCGAGGAAGTTGCCGAACATACGCCTGACAAGATCCTGCGCGAGTCCATCGATCCCGCGTTCGGCCTTCTGGACTTCCAGGCAGCCCGAGTCGCTACGGGTCTCGGCCTCGAAGATCAGGCTCATCGCAACGGCGTGAAGTTTCTGAAGGCGCTCACAGCAGCTGCCGTGGAATTCGATACCGACATGATCGAGATCAATCCGCTCGTATTGACGACCGACGGTCAGGTCATGGCCCTCGACGGCAAGATCAGTTTCGAGGCCAACGCTCTCTACCGGCACCCTGAGATCATGGATATGAGGGACGAAACCGAAGAGGATGCCGCCGAACTCGAAGCAGCCGAACACGACCTCAGTTTCATCAAACTCGACGGAACAATCGGCTGCATGGTCAACGGTGCGGGGTTGGCGATGGCCACGATGGACATCATCAAATACGTGGGAGCAGAGCCCGCCAACTTTCTCGATGTGGGCGGAGGTGCGACCGCCGAAAAAGTCACGGCCGCCTTCAAGATCATCACAGCCGATCCCAACGTCAAAGGCATTTTCGTCAACATCTTCGGCGGGATCATGCGTTGTGACACGATCGCAAACGGCATTGTGGAGGCGGTGCAAGAGGTCGGATTGACCGTGCCACTCGTCGTCCGACTCGAGGGCACAAACGTAGAACTCGGCAAGCAGATACTGGACGAATCCGGCCTCGATGTCGTTTCAGCCCCAGACATGAAGAGCGGGGCCCAAAAGATCGTGGAGTTGGCTACATGAGCGTCCTCGTCGACAAGAACACACGAGTGATTGTGCAAGGCCTTGGGAAAACGGGAAGGTTTCACACGGACAAGGCCATAGCGTACGGCACAAACATGGTCGGTGCCGTTCACCCGTCAAAGGCGGGGACCATCGAGTCCTTCGAGGGGGAAACCGATCACTCGGGCGTTTCGGGGCGCCCGGACACGTACGCCCACGAGCTTCCCATTTTCGGTTCTGTTGAGGAGGCCGTTGCCAAGACCGGTGCCGACACTTCGGTGCTCTACGTGCCTCCCCCGTTTGCAGCCGATGCAATCATGGAAGCCGCCGATGCCGGAGTTCGACTGATCATCGCAATCACCGAGGGAATACCGGTGACCGACATGGTGATGGCGAAACGCTTTCTGGAGGGAACCGACTCGCGCCTCGTGGGCCCTAACTGCCCTGGTGTGATCACGCCTGGCGAGTGCAAAATCGGGATCATGCCGGGATACATCCACAAACCGGGAAAGATTGGTGTCGTCAGCCGATCGGGCACGCTGACCTATGAGGCTGTTTATCAGCTCACCACGATCGGACTCGGGCAAACCACGGCGATCGGCATTGGGGGAGATCCTGTCAACGGCACCAACTTCGTCGATTGTCTTCAGCTGTTCAATGACGATCCCGAGACGGAGGGCGTCATCATGATCGGTGAAATCGGGGGCACCGCGGAAGAAGAGGCGGCCGATTGGGTCAAGGCAAACATGAAGAAGCCGGTGGCCGGGTTCATTGCCGGAACAACTGCGCCGCCTGGCAAGCGCATGGGACATGCCGGCGCGATCATCTCAGGCGGGAAAGGCACTGCAGCCGACAAGATTTCGGCCATGGAATCGGCCGGCATCGTCGTGGCGCCGACCCCCACAGATATGGGTTCTGCCATGGTGCAGGCGCTCGGCCAGGAGTGAACGTGAATCTTGCCGTTCTCGTCTCGGGGAACGGAACCAATCTGCAAGCACTGATCGACGCTTCTCACGCTCCCGACTTTGGCGCCAGGATTGGTCTCGTGGTGTCAGACAGGCGTGATGCGTTCGGGCTCGAGCGAGCACGCACTGCCGGGATCTCGACGGAGGTCATCGAGTGGTCTTCAGATCGGGACGCTTCAACGCTTCGTCTGCTCGAACTCATCAGAACCCATGACGTCGACGCATTGGTCCTGGCCGGCTTCATGCGAATCCTCGGTGCGTCGGCGATTGATCGGTTTCCGAATCGAATCATCAATGTTCATCCATCGCTTTTGCCCGAGTTTCCAGGTCGTGACGCCATAGGAATGGCTTTGGCAGCAGAAGCTGAGGCGACGGGTGTGACAGTCCATTTTGTCGATGAGCAGGTGGATCACGGCCCGATCCTCGCTCAGGAGCGTGTGCCCATCCTGCCCGGAGACACCAGGGACAGTTTGGCCGCCAGGATCCATGCGGTTGAGCACGAACTGCTTCCGCGTGTCGTGAGCGATTTCGCAAACGGCCGCCTGCGCCGCCGGCAGCAGGTCGTTTCTTGAAGGTAGCGGTCTTTCGGGCGCTGATCTCGGTCTATGACAAGACCGGCCTCGAGGTGCTCGCAAAAACACTCAACGACGCAGGAGTGGAGCTGGTCTCTTCCGGGGGGACCGCGCGCTTTCTACGTGATCTCGGATACCGCGTCACGGACGTCACGGAGGTGACCGAATTCCCGGAGATGCTCGACGGCAGAGTCAAGACGCTACACCCGCGCACCCATGGCGGGGTGTTGGCGGATATGTCGATGGAGAACCATCGCAGGCAGCTGGTCGAACATGGCATCGAACCGTTCCAGCTTGTCGTATCGAACCTCTATCCCTTTTCATCGACGGTCTCTGATCCAGGTGCTAGCGAGGCAGACATCATTGAAAAGATCGACATTGGCGGACCGACCCTTGTCAGGGCAGCCGCCAAGAATCATGCTCACGTAGGCGTGGTCACCTCGCCAGATCAATATGAACGGATCGTGGCGGCGGTCGAATCCGGCGGTCTTTCGGCGGAACTGCGCCTCGACCTCGCCCGCGCTGCCTTCGCCCACACGGCTGCGTATGACGCGGCGGTGGCGACCTGGTTCGGGCGCGATATGGCGCACCCGGAACAGATAGCGATCACGTTGAAAGCCATGGGCGCCCTCCGCTATGGGGAGAATCCGCACCAGGAGGCTGCCCTGTACTCGGACGGCACGCCATCGTGGTGGTCCGTGGGCGATCTGCTACAGGGTAAGGAAATGTCGTTCAACAACTTCGTTGATACCGAAGCCGCATATCGGCTCGTCGGCGCGTTGCCCACGCCCGCTGCGGTCGTCGTAAAACATACCAATCCTGCCGGAGCTGCGGTCGGGATCTCCGTATCAGATGCGTTCGCCAAGGCGTGGGCGGGCGACTCTCTCGCGGCATTCGGCGGTGTGATCGCTGCCAATGTGCCTGTCGATAGAGGCACCGCCGAGAGGATCGTGGAGAATTTCGTCGAGATCGTAATTGCGCCCTCGGTCGAAGCCGATGCGCTCGAGGTCTTTGCCAATAAACCGAATATCCGAGTCATGTCCGCGCCGCTTCCAGCTATTGCAGGACGTGAGGTTCGCTTCATTGAGGGCGGAGCGCTGGTTCAGGATCGTGATCTCATGGATGTTGGAACATGGAGACAGGTTGCCCCGGGATCGGCGGATCGGCGCGATCTCGAAGTTGCCTGGATTGTGGCCGGCCGTACGAAGTCGAACGCCGTGGTCCTGGTGCGCCAGGGCCAGGTCGTTGGTGCGGGAGCCGGTGATCAGAGCCGGATCGGTGCCGTTCAACGGGCGTTGTCGATTGCCGGCGAGCGGTCCATGGGCGCCGTCGCGGCAAGCGACGCATTTTTCCCCTTTCGCGATGGACTCGATGCTCTGGCTCAGGCCGGGGTCGAAGCCGTTGTCGAGCCAGGCGGTTCCCGCAACGATGACGAGGTGATCAACGCCGCAGTCGACCACGGCTTAGCCTTGTTCTTCACCGACCGTAGGCATTTTCTCCATTGAAAGGTGTGAGTTTTGACCATTATTGACGGCAAGGCAGTAGCTGCTCTGGTTCGCGAGCAGGTGGCCGAACGTGTCGCAGCGTTGGGAGAACAAGGAAAGCGTGTTGGCCTCGCAACCTTGCTCGTCGGAGAGGACGAAGCTTCCCAGGTATACGTTCGCAGCAAACATCGCGCAGCCGCTGAAGTTGGTATGTACTCCTACGACGTCGAGATGAATGCCGACGTCAGCCAGGACGACGTGGTCGGCCAGATTGAGAGTTTGAACGTAGATTCAAATATCGACGGCATGATCGTCCAACTGCCGCTGCCGGGTGCTCTGGACGGAAACGCGGCAGTGGAAGCCATCGATCCGAAAAAAGACGCCGATGGGCTCCATCCGTACAACCTTGGCCTCGTCATGCTGGAGCGTCCTCTCGCGATTCCGGCCACGCCGTACGGCATCATGCGACTCCTCGAACACTATGAAATCGAAACAGAGGGAAAGACGGCGGTGGTCGTGGGGCGGTCGTTTCTCGTTGGCCGTCCTCTCGGCATCCTGCTCGGGAGCAAGGGAGTTGATTGCACCGTGATTCAGGCCCACTCCAGGACAAAGAACATGGCGGAACTCACAGCCTCCGCCGACATCGTCGTCGCGGCTGTCGGTCGGCCCGAGTTCATCACGAAAGATATGGTCAAACCAGGAGCCACGGTGATCGACGTCGGCATCAATCGAACCGCCGAAGGATTGGTCGGCGATGTTGCCTACGATGAGGTCTCCGAAGTCGCCGGGGCCATTACCCCGGTCCCGGGAGGCGTCGGGCCCATGACGGTCGCGAGCCTTCTCGTGAATACGGTAACGCTCGCCGAATCACGGTCGACCTGAGCGGAAGAAAAGGAGTCGGAATATGGGCGAGAAGATGACGCTGAAAGATGGTGAGCTACAGGTGCCCGCCCGTCCGATCATTCCTTTCATCGAGGGCGATGGCATCGGACCAGATATCTGGCGGGCGGCCGTACGGGTCTTCGATGCTTCTGTCGCAAAGGCCTACGGTGGATCTCGCCAGATCGAGTGGCTGGAGGTGATGGCGGGGGAGAAAGCCTTCAATGCGACGGGCGAGTGGCTGCCCGATGAGACGGTGGCGGCGTTTGAGGAATATCTGGTATCGATCAAAGGGCCGCTTACAACCCCGGTAGGGGGTGGTATCAGGAGTTTGAACGTCGCGATTCGACAGATACTCGACCTGTACACCTGTCTGCGACCTGTGCGCTGGTTCACGGGTGTTCCATCCCCGGTCATCAACCCGGCTGCGGTCGACATGGTGATCTTCCGTGAGAACACCGAAGACGTATACGCCGGACTCGAAGTAGAGGAATCGAGCCCCGAGGCCGTTCAGTTACTCCAGATGCTCAAAGATGCTTTCGACTGGGACATTCGTACAGACAGTGGCATCGGAATCAAGCCCATCTCCGAGTCCGGCTCCAAACGTCTGATTCGGGCGGCACTCGACTACGCCCTCAAGAACAAGCGCCGGAACGTCACCCTGGTACACAAGGGCAACATCATGAAGTTCACCGAAGGAGCCTTCCGGACCTGGGGCTACGAAGTGGTGCGTGAGGAATACTCGGACCGGGCAGTCGCGTGGGAAGATTGCGGAGGTGAGCCGGGTGACAAGCTTCTCGTCAAAGACGTGATCGCAGATGCATTCCTCCAACAGATTCTCACCCGCCCCGGTGAATACGACGTCGTGGCCACGATGAACCTCAACGGCGACTACATCTCCGATGCGCTTGCGGCACAAGTGGGCGGGATCGGCATCGCACCCGGTGGAAACATCAACTATCAGACCGGAATCGCAGTATTCGAGGCCACGCACGGAACGGCACCGAAATATGCAGGCCAGGACAAAGTAAATCCCGGATCCGTCATCCTGTCCGGCGAGCTGATGCTCAGACACATGGGGTGGACCGAGGCGGCGGACCTGATTATTTCGTCATTGGAAAAAACCATCGCAGACAAGGTTGTGACGTACGACTTCGCCCGATTGATGGATGATCCGACAGAAGTCAAAACATCAGGATTCGCCGACGCCATGATCGATCGAATGTAGATAGCGAGGTAGTAATTGTGAAACCACCTGTGCGTGTTGCCGTCACTGGCGCTGCCGGCCAAATCGGATACAGCCTTCTCTTTCGGATAGCCGCGGGGGAGATGCTCGGGCCTGATCAACCCGTGATTTTGCAGATGCTCGAGATAACTCCGGCACTGGAGTCCTTGAAGGGCGTTGTGATGGAACTCGACGACTGCGCCTTTCCGCTCTTGGCGGGAACGGTCGTAACGGACGACGCAGAGATTGGTTTTGGTGACGCCAATGTCGCACTCCTGGTCGGTGCCATGCCTCGCCGGGAAGGCATGGAGAGAAGTGATCTTCTCGAGGCCAATGGTGGAATCTTTGGCCCACAGGGCAAGGCAATCAATGACAATGCTGCCGACGATATCAAGGTTCTCGTGGTGGGGAATCCGGCTAACACCAATGCCCTCATCGCAATGAGCGCTGCCCCCGATCTCGAGCCATCTCGTTTTACCGCCATGACCCGACTCGACCACAACCGGGCTTTGAGTCAGCTGGCCTCCAAAACGGGCACCGCCGTACATGACGTCACAAACATGACGATCTGGGGCAACCATTCGGCGACTCAGTATCCGGACATCTTTCATGCCGAAATCAACGGTGAACCGGCGGCAACGGCAATCGATGATCAGGCCTGGTTGGTGAACGAGTTCATTCCTACCGTGCAGAAACGGGGTGCTGCGATCATCAAGGCGCGGGGTGCGTCAAGTGCGGCTTCGGCAGCCAATGCGGCAATCGATCATGTCCACGATTGGATGATGGGAACGGCTGATGGCGATTGGGTCAGCATGGCGGTGCCGTCTGATGGCAGCTACGGCGTTGCCGGCGGAGTGATTTCGTCGTTTCCATGCCGAACCTCGGGAGGTTCCTATGCGATTGTCCAGGGTCTCGATATCAATGAGTTCAGTCGAGAACGCATCGAAGCGTCAGTAGGAGAACTGGTTGCTGAGCGTGACACGGTTGCGGAGCTTGGCCTCATCTGACCCTGTGAGCGTTAGCCAGTCCGGGGTCGCTCCAGGAGCCCGCTAGTACGAGGCGTCGAGACCGCTGAGGGCACTTGCAAAGGCATTCAACGCACCAACGTTCATCATGATCTTGGCCATGTTGCCGTCGACTTTGACCTTGCCTGTGATGAAAGCGGTTTGAACGTTGAGGTCGCCTTTGGAGATCGCTACGGCGGTGTCGTAGTTGTTCGTAATGGTCGCATCGGGATCGTCATGGGTGCCTGATGCAACAGATCCTCCCTCGCCGTCGAGTGCCAGGGTGTAATGCCGCTCGCCCTGTGGGCCATCTGTCACGTTGAACTGCAGAACCAATTCGGTTCCGGTGGCGGCGGACTGGAAACCATCGTCGGCAGCCAGTGCCGTATTGGCGGCCTCGAACCACTCATCGGAAAGAAATTGTGCTGTCATGGACATCCTTTCGTGACGTCGACCAGGCGCAAGGGTAGCGGCGCTCAGTCCTGGGCTGTGAGTTTGCGGTTGATGAACTGAGACTTGACGTAGTCGCGATTCATTTCAGCGATAACCTCGAGCGGGATGCCCTTTGGGCATGCCGTTGTGCATTCACCCATGTTCGAGCACGTTCCAAAGAACTGATCCATGACGTCGACCATGTGTTCAGTGCGCTTCCAACGTTCCGCCTGACCCTGCGGAAGAAGGTTGAGGTGGCTGAGCTTGGCTCCTGTGAACAGCTGCGCCGCGCCATTTGGGCACGCGGCCACACAGGCGCCGCAACCGATGCAGGCTGCAGCATCCATCGCGGCATCTGCGGCGACTTTGGGAACAAGCGTGAGGTTCGCGTCGGGAGCGCTGCCAGTGGCGACGCTGATGTAGCCGCCGGCTTCGATGATTCGGTCAAATGCGGATCGATCGACGGCGAGATCTTTGATCACTGGAAATCCGTGCGATCGCCACGGTTCGATGATGATGGTGTCGCCATCTGAGAAGCTTCTCATGTGCAGCTGGCACGTCGCTGTTCCGAGCTGGGGTCCGTGCGCCTGCCCATTGATCATCATTCCACATGAACCGCAGATCCCCTCCCGGCAGTCGTGATCAAATGTGATCGGCATCGCCC
>JABDOU010000163.1 GCA_013043085.1 Acidimicrobiia bacterium | reverse complement strand
AGGGTCACCATCTTGCGCGGGTCGTCGGGAGAGCGTTGGATCAACGCCAATGTTTGCAGCACAGAATCGTGAAGGTGAGCTGCGAATTCCGCCCGGGCGTCCGCACGAATTCGCTCAGAACGTTCCGTGGACAGCTCCCGTGCCAGACGATACAGCCAGGGCCCGAACACAACGGCGGCCCCGACACCAGTAATCACAACACCATTGACAAGTGTGCCGGCCTGGCGCAGAAATGAAACCTCGGAAAAGAACATGCCCAGTCCGACGATCAGCAGAATCAACCCCCCGACGGTCCTTCCCAGCGTGGGAGCTCCTCCGACCCCGGGAGCGATGAGCCTTGCGAGGCGAGAATCTCCGGTCGACTGGCTCCTATCCCACAAGGCGGCACCGCCGAGCAGCACAAGGGCAACCGGATAGATGAACGTGGGCACCAATCCCAATTCGTTGCTGAGCCCGAGTGCGCCGGCGCCCATGAGGAGCAATGCCACCTTCTCGCGGGTTGTTGCCGGCTCAAAGGACTCGGGATCGTGTTCCTCGGTTTGATCGATCGTCAACACCAGCGCCAATACGTATGCAAAAAAGCCGATACCATTGGCGAGGGTGAAGATGAGAAAGGCGACGCGAACGTACATCGACTCGATGCCAAGCCGATGAGCGATGCCACCACACACGCCGGCCAGCCAGCGATCCGTAGTTGATCGGGAGAAATCTGAGCTCAGGCGTTTCGGCTTCGCCCGCGTCTCGGTTTTTGCTTCGCTGGTTCCGGTGCTTTGCACAGCCATAGTGTGTATGCAACCACCTCTTGATGGCAATCGGGGAAAACCCGCACACAACCCCTACCTCTCAGGGATTCCTTAGGGACATTCCTAATTGTGCCAACACCCGGAATCGCACATGCTTGCACCATGAATAACACCAAAGAATCCGATCCAGCTCCCCCTGCCGGGAACGACCTGTACCAACCGTACGATGGTTCGGTGGAGGATGAAATCAACGCCGCGGCCGGCATTCCCCCGGAGTCGCTCGCCGGCGGTGATCCCCCCGTCGACGTGCCACCCTCGGGAGGCAGCTACTTCGAAGATGACGAGCCTGATGATGAACGCGCCGTCAGATTTGGCATCGTTAGACCTGGGGAGGATCGCAGGGTAGCCGGTGTTGCCAGCGGCCTGGCAGCAGCGACGGGCATCGACGTGCGATGGGTTCGCCTCGCTTTTGCGTTCGCAACCATCTTCGGAGGGGCCGGCGTGGTCCTCTATGTCGCAGGGTGGCTTCTCATGCCGGCCGAAGGCGAAAGCGAGGCAATCGGCATGCGCCTCATCCGCAATTCAGGTTCGCTGCCGACCTGGATCGGTTTTCTCCTTCTCCTCGGTGGAGGCATGATTGTCGCCGGAATCGTAGGAATCGATGCCGGGTTGGTGCTGGCCGTCGGATTGCTGGTCGGAGGGTATGCGTTGTACCGCGGCGACGTGTTTGTCTCGGAGCAGCGCGATGCGTTGGTTTCGGAGCCGGGAGCTCCACCACAGAGCTCGGCGACCCCGCCGGGCGCTCCTCCGACTTCGTACGTATGGCAGGTGCGCGAACCGGGTCCGCCGAAGCCTCCGCGTTCTCGCTCGTACCTGGGAAGGCTGACGATTGGATCGCTCCTGCTCACACTGGGTCTGATGGGTGCCCTCGACTACGCAGGCATTGCGACGCCCACTACCCGACACTACGGCGGTGTGATGCTGCTCGTCATCGGCGCCGGGCTGCTGGTTGGCACCTTTCGTGGCCGAGCCCGAAGTCTGATCGTCCTCGGTGCGTTGCTCCTGCCACCGGCCACGATCATGCACGTCGCCGACTTCGACCTCGGAACCGACGTTCAAGAACTCGCATTCCATCCCATATCGGTTTCCGAGATTCGAGATCGGTACGCCCTCCCGGCCGGTCGTCTTCTGGTCGACCTCACCGGAGTCCCATTCAACGGGGAAACGGTTGTCCTTGATCTCGACATAGGAATCGGTGATCTCGATGTGTATGTACCGGCGAACGTTCAGGTTGAGACCATGGCAAGCATGGACATCGGGGACGTACGGGTTGATGGAATGAGTTCATCGGGTCCGGGCGCTGCAATCAACCATGCCGTCCCGGGCGACAACGGGACGATCGTCATTGACGCCAAAGGCCGTTTCGGTTCAATCAACGTTTCACGAGTTCACTCGGACGCATTCACCGTGCCGATCATCGAACGGTTGATCATCGACGGTGAGAGCAGATTCATCCAACCCCTGTCTCCCATCGAGATACCGGGATCGATTGTCCTGAGCGACGGTGAGCTGGACCTCAACCTGGCCGCGATGGATGACATCCAGGTCGCAACACTGATCACCGGAAACGGCACCGCCCGTATCAACATCCCGCCCGGCGCCGGATTCAGCATCTCGACGTCACAACCGATCGAGGGGGCCGTTGAAAGCGCTCTCGTCTTTTCAGATGGAGCGACCTGGGTGTATGAGCGAGAGGGAATGGGATCCATTGACATCGAAACAATCGGACCGATCTTGATCATCACAGAGGAGGGCGAATGAACGCACACGAACCAGACTGGGTATCTGCCGCATTTGGGGCACTATTCACGCTGTTGGGTTTGATATTTATCACGACCCGGATCCGTTGGGAGCGATTCGACGGGGCTGTCCTCGCCTGGGTCGGCCTCATCGCCATCGGTCTTGTCATCGTCGGGACCACGGTCAGAAAGCTCCGCATCGAGGAGTGAATCGGGTGGCTTGCTAATCGAACATGTGTTCGATTAGCCTGTCGCCGATGAACGACACATTGCGATGGAATCTGGCAGACGCCGACAGTCCTCAATTGAGCATGTTCCCCGATGCTCGACGGGAAGTGGGGATCGGCGAATATCGGGGACTCGAGTTCTACGAGGTGATGGCCAAGACCATCATAAACAAAGTCCCCGGTCCGCCCCGGTTCGGCTTCCAGTACAGCGTCAACCCTTACCGGGGCTGTAGCCACGCGTGTACCTACTGCTTTGCTCGACCCACCCATGAGTATCTGGGACTGAACGCCGCTGAAGATTTTGACAGCAAGATCATTGTCAAGATCAATGCCGTCGAGCGGCTGACGGCGGAGATCCATCCCTCAAAATGGGGCGGTGATCTCATTGCTTTGGGAACCAACACCGACCCCTACCAGCGAGCCGAAGGCAAGTACCGGTTAACCAGGGGAATCGTGGAGACCCTCACCGAGCACAACAACCGCTTCTCGGTGTTGACCAAGAACTCACTGGCTATCCGAGACCTCGACCTCTTTGCCGAAGCCGCCAGGAAGATGGATATCCGCGTCGACTTTTCCATCGGAACGTTCGACGAGGATGTGTGGCGGCTCACCGAGCCCGGCACGCCCCACCCCCGCAAGCGTATGGAGGCCGTCGCCAAGCTCAACGAGGCCGGAGTCCCGTCGGGTGTCCTGATGGGTCCCGTAATCCCAGGTCTGTCAGATGACCCGGCCCAGCTACAGGAGGTAGCGAAGGCCGCAGTCGAAGCCGGCGCCGTATCGCTGGGGACCGTGCTTCTCCATGTGAAACCAGCCCTCCGTGATCACTTTCTGTCATGGATCGAAACGGAACGGCCTGAGTTACTTCCCCGTTATCGGCGCCTGTACGGATCCAAGAGCTTCGTCCCCGATGGCATGCAAAAACGCGTCAGTCAGATGGTGCACCAATTCGCCGAACAGGCCGGAGGTCTCCGCACGTACCGGCGCCATCGCCCACAGACCGCGCAAGTTGCTCCAACCAAGCCGGCGGCCGAACAACTCAGACTCATCGGATAATCCGGCGCCTCGAACGGCGGGAACCCTCCGGGTTCCGGGAACCCTCCGGGTTCCTAGGGAGTTGCTCCGCAACTCCAGGTTCGAACCCAAGGTCGCCCCCAGATCCAGGTTCGAACGCAAGGTTGCTCCGCAACTCCAGGTTCGAGGACCATCCGACACTCAAAATCCACCCTGCGCTTGGTTGGCTGGAGTTGCAACGCAACTCCCTAGGAACCCTGAAAGGGTTCCCG
>JABDOU010000129.1 GCA_013043085.1 Acidimicrobiia bacterium | reverse complement strand
GTCGGTGAGGTCGCGACCCTGTATCTCTTTGAATCGTCGACAACGTCGTCGTGTGTGATGATGGGAGTGCATCAGCGGATCGACTTCTTCAACAAGGGTTTCACTGCGACCGTGGTCGACTGGTTTGGCGAACGGGTATTGGCCTCGGATGCTCAATACACAACCGAAGCAGTAGGTAACGATTTGGAACCCGGATTCTTCGAAGTTGGCGGAGGTCCGTTCGAGATACCTCGCATCCTGATCATCGACCCGACAACCAGCCCGCTGACATCGGCGACCACGACGAGCAACGCGTTCGGTGACGTCACGGTGGGAATGACGCTGAGTGAAGCATCCAGCGCCCTTGGTCTCGACATCGAGATCGACCGGGATCTCTCGTTCGGACCGTGTATGTACGGCACTGTGCCGGGTGACCCGTATTCACCGATTTTCGGGATCACGGACCAGTCGATTTCATGGATTTCGATGTTTTACCCCGAACCAATCGTGATCGGATCTGACGAACCAATCGTGATCGGATCTGAAGTCGACTGCGGTTGAAGGGGTCAGAACCCGAATCACAAGGGTCGTCATAGCCTTCTCATAGACTTCCGATGATGTCACGAACTCCGGCCATGGTTCTCGTCATCGTCCTGGTGCTCTCTGCATGCGTACGCAACAGCGAACCCGCACCTGTAGACGATCCGGTTACGACGGTTGTCGAGGAGACCACTTCCACCACCGAAGTCGTTCCCGTGAACGACGATCCGTTCTATCTGATGCTCATGTGGCACCAGCATCAACCGCTCTATCCAACAAACGAGGACGGAGTTTTCACGCGACCGTGGGTTCGTTTGCACGCCACCAAGGACTACTACGACATGGCCGCCATGCTCGAGGACTATCCGAACGTGAAGGCGACATTCAATCTGACGCCGGTGCTCCTCCAACAACTCGAAGCACTCGAAGATGGGACACGGGACCTGTACTGGGTGCACACCGAAACTGCGGCCAACCGGCTCAGCGGAACCCAAAAACAGTTCATCGTCGAACGGTTCTTCGATACCAACCGCAAGATCATCGCCCGCTTTCCTCGATATCAGGAACTCCTCAACTTGCAGGCGCAGGGAGTTGGAGCCTTTTCGACCCAGGACATCCTGGATCTCCAGGTTCTGTTCAACCTCGCATGGACCGATCCGGATTTTCTCGACGAAGCTCCCCTCAAAGATCTTGTGAACAAGGGCCGCGATTTCACCGAGGACGACAAGGCTTTGTTACTGGCAGAACACGAGCGGATCATCGGACTCGTGCGCCCGATCCACACCCAGCTTTGGGAATCCGGCCAGATAGAGATGACAACTACACCTCTGGCACATCCAATTCTGCCACTCATTGCCGACTCATCCGTTGCGACCGTGGGAGACCCGACCGGCTTGCAGCCGCAGAACCGATTCTTCGAGATACCCGACGCAACCGAGCAGGTGCGGAGAGGCCTGGACGAGGCCGAACGCCTGCTCGGAAAACGCCCGGTCGGTATGTGGCCGGGCGAAGGAGCCGTTGCACAGCTCGTCATGCCCTTGTTCGCGAGAGAGGGCGTGAGGTGGGTCGCCACGGGCGAAGACGTTCTCAACGAGACGTTGGACGCCGGCTTCGAACGAAATGAAGCCGACGTTGTGACGCCGGCGGACACGCTCTATCGACCGTGGAATGCCACGCTGGATCGCGAAGCGGAGATCGCTATGTTTTTCCGGGACGTGCGGCTATCTGATCAGCTTGGATTCGAATACTCCGGGATGAGCGGCGAAGCGGCGGCAGACGATTTCATGAGCCGGCTAGAAGCCATCAAGGCCGAGCTCGCAACCACCGCGGGACCACACGTGGTTTCTGTGATCCTCGACGGTGAGAACGCCTGGGAGAACTATCACAACGATGGCAAGGACTTTCTCAACGCTCTGTATGAGCGGCTTTCTGAGTCGGAGTTCGTCACGACCATCACACCCACCGAGTACATCGATCTTCACGGGGAATCGCTCGAGAACCTTCCCGATGTTTGGCCGGGCGCCTGGTTCTCTCCCAATTACGCCACCTGGATCGGTGAGGCCGAAGAGGCAACCGCGTGGGATTACCTCTACCAGGCCCGGCAGGACCTTCACCGCGCCGAGACCATCGTCGATCAGGATTCATACGAGCGCGCTTTCGAGAAGATGCTGTTCGCCCAGGGATCAGATTGGTTCTGGTGGTACGGAGCCGATCAGAACTCCGGCAATGACGATTACTTCGACGGCGCGTTTCGCGAACTCCTCGGGCAGATGTATGACGAACTCGGCGACGACCGCCCTGCGTATCTGTCCGTTCCCATCATCCCTTCCCAAACCGTCGAGGTGACCGCCGGCCAATCTGCGCTCATCACGCCGAGTATCGACGGAAACCTCGACGATGCCGAATGGGAGGACGCCGGCAGATATGACTTTGACCAGGGCGCCATTCAATCTCTGCAATTCGGCTACGACCGATCAAACCTGTACGTGCGAGTCGACTTCGCAGAGGGACTTGGAGAGAATTTTGCTTTCCTTGATCTCTACCTGGGCAGCAGCCTCCCTGCGAGAAGACCGACGACCGTGGTCGACGACGCCGTTCTCGGCTTCGGTGCAACCCACATGGTGCGGTGGGATGCGCTTGAGACATGCCTGTATGGTCCCCTTCCGGAGCTCGGGAGTGGAGCGCTCGGCGACTGCGAGACGATCTCTGCGGCTGATGACGGGAACGGCTTCGAACTGGCGATTCCTCTCAAGGCGCTGGGCCCGCTCGTGGCAGGCGATCGGGTGCTCATCAGAGCAGATGCCGCAGGTGACCTCATTCCGAATGCGGGACCAGGTGTCGCCCAGGTGGCCGACATTTCCAACGTCGCCGTTGTCCTCGGGATCGACGACCCGATCGGCGATGACCACGGGCCCGGAAGCTACACGTATCCAACCGACGCGGTTTTCACAGAGGGAAGTTACGACCTGAAAAGTTTCGAGATCGGAGTCGAGGAAAACGAACTCGTGATCTCGTTTGAAGTAAACCGTGGCGTTCGCAACCCGTGGGACAGCCCAACCGGGCTGAGCATCCAGACATTCGATGTGTATATCGACAAGGATCCGGGCGCCGGAACAGGCGCCCGGATCTTGATACCGGGTCGCAATGCAGCACTCGAGCCGGACAACGGTTGGGAATACGGGATCACCATCGAAGGCTGGGATTCGGCGATCTACATCGCTGATACCGAAGGCGCCATCGACGAGACCAATCCGACGTTTTCAACCATCGTCTTGAGCGATCGTGGAAAGGTCATCTCGCGTATTCCACTCGAGTTGCTCGGTGGCGGTGACCCCTACAGCTGGGGTTACGCCGGAGTCGTGTTGAGCCAGGAGGAGTTCCCAACGTCCGGCGTGCGAAGGGTTCGCGATGTGGAATCGAGGTCCTCGCAGTTCCGGCTCGGAGGAGCACCTGCGGACACGAATCACACACGAATCATCGATCTCGCCTGGCCGTTCGAAGACACACAGGAGACCTTGCTCGGCAACTACCCGTCGTCCTCAGACCCCCCGGCAACGTTGGCCCCGGACAGCCTCCCCCAGGTGCCCATCGTCACTCCCTGACCGAACATCTCAATCTGCCGATGGCGATCGGGCGCCGAGTCCAGCCAGATGTCGGAGGACTGCCACATCGATGCCTTCGCGCTCAATCCAGGCCTTGACCCACCACATGGGATCGTATGGTTGATCGAGGCCCCGAATTTCTGCCCCGGCTGGTACGTCGAGATCTCCCGCTTCTATCGCTTCCTGAATACGTCGTTCGGCTAGCGCCCAGAACATGGACATCAGATCAGGATAAAGCGACCGTTGTCGAATCGAACACGCCGTCTCTACCGATCGCCTGCAGCTCGATTCGGTCTGGGTAAATCATCATGTCGACAAAGTGGTACTGAGACGATGAGACCTCGGTGAAGTACGCCGTTCCGGTGTCTCGTAGCTTGGCTGCGGCCCCGGTGACGATGTAGAGAATGCCTTCCTGCGGCTTTGAACGTTGGTAGTCGTGGTCGTGGCCTGCGAACACGATATCGACGCCGTACCGTTCCAGGATGGGCAGGAACGCTTCGCGGTTACGCTCGCTCGAGCCATGTACACCCGCGCTGAACAACGGATGGTGCATAGCCACGATTCGCCAGGCATGATCACTGTTGGCGAGGGTCTCCTCTAGCCAGGCTTGCTGAGCTTCTTCACGTGGCTGATTGCTGTCGAGCACGATCAACACTCCGTCGCCGATTTCTACCGAGTACCACTCGTGAGGTAGGCCAAGAGCTGCAGCTTGAGCGGGACCAAAACCGTCGTCGACGTCGTGGTTGCCCAGAGCAGCCCATAGTGTCGTCCCGGAATCGAGCAAGGGAGAGAACGGCTCAAAAATCACGGCATCGAGGCGATCGGGGTTGCCATCCTCATAGACGTTGTCACCGAGCAGCAGCATTCCATCGTATGGGTGCCGAGCATGTTCCTTGGCAACCGAGTCGGCGGTGAGCAGTGCTTCTTCTTCTCCCGTTCCGACGTCGCCCAGGACGGCAATGTGAATGGGATTATCGGCGGGAGGTTGTGTCGTGGTTGCTGTGTCGTTGGTTGCTGCGTCGTTTATCGTCGTGGACGTCGTCGACGTCAACTCGCTCCCCAGCACCTCGGGTGCGGGAAGCGTCGTCGAAGCGGGGAAGCCATTGCTGACGAACGCAGCCGCAACCGCAACCAGTATTACCGCCCCGAACCAACCCAGCCATTTGCCCATTGTGGGCGCCACGTTATCCGGTTGTAGGAAAAAACCGGAACCGACGCCGGCTTCAGACGGGCACCCCGATCATGCGCCCGGGTTTTGGAGGGTTGCTACGAGCCTAAGCTCGCCGTGCGCATGGCTGAATCGTCCGACTTCCCCGCGGCCGCCGACATCGTGAAACGGCCCCTTCCCGCCTACGTTCGTACGGCGCTCGTCCTCGCGTTTCTGTATCTCTTTCTTGGCGGTGTGAAACTTCTCGAGTCCGGGATCAAAGGCCTCGGCAAGGATTTCACGGACGCCCTCTTCGAGAACGCCTCCAATCCGCTCGCCGGACTGTTCGTGGGAATTCTGGCTACCGTTCTCGTGCAGTCTTCATCCGTCACCACGGCAACCATCGTCGGTCTTGTTGCGGCTGGAGTCGTCGATGTTCAAACGGCAGTGCCGATGATCATGGGTGCCAACATCGGAACCACGGTCACAAACACGCTGGTGTCCCTTGCGCATGCTCGAAACGATGACGCGTTCAAGCGAGGTTTCACCGCCGCCACGATGCACGACTTCTTCAATCTCATGGCCGTGATTGTGATCCTTCCGCTCGAGATCCTGACCGGTTTTATCTCGTCAGCAGCTTCAGCGGTGGCCCGGTTCATTTCGGGAGGAACCGAGCTCGGCGGTTCATTCGACAGTCCGATCAAGGGGGCGGTTTCGTGGCTAGCCGGCGTGTTCGAATCCCTATTCGAGATATTCACCGGGAGCGAGACCGCTCTAGCCGTTATAGCGATCGTTACCGGCATCGGACTCATCTTTTTGACGTTGACATTGATTACGAGGAACATGCGAGTCCTGGTCGCTGATCGGGTCGAGCGCACGCTGAATGCGGCCCTTGCCAGAAGCAGCCTCGTCGGCATCGTGGTCGGCATGCTTATCACGATTGCCGTTCAATCCTCGTCGATCACGACCTCCATTCTCATTCCCCTTGCAGCCTCGGGTCTGTTGGCGGTGAGGAACGCATATCCGATTACGCTCGGCGCCAACATCGGCACTACGGTCACAGCTCTTCTTGCTGCGCTGGGGGCCGGCGCTCTCGACGGCCTCACCATTGCCGTCACACATACGTTGTTCAATATCGCAGGCATCTTGTTGATCTTTCCCTGGCCAAAAATCAAATACATCCCTGTTCAACTTGCAGAGGGGCTTGCGGAGATTGCGGTGAAACGCAAATGGCTGGCTCTGGCATATGTCGGAGTTGTCTTCCTGGCAATCCCGCTCCTGGGTATCGTCGTCTTATAGGAAGGAGTTTCAGTGGTTCTTGACTTTTTTAGGGGATCGGGAGACACACTCTCTCAGGTCGAAGAAACTCTTGTGCAGATGATGCGCGATGGGCGCGAGGTGTACGACACGGCAATGGAGGCTGTGTTCGGCGGTGGGAAGTCGAAGGAAGCGAAACAGACGGTTCGATCCACGGACCGCGAGATCAACGAGGGCCAGCGAGCAATCCGCCGGGCGCTGGTTATCCGTGCATCGGTGAGTGGAGGCATTGAACTGCCGCTGTTGCTGACCTACATGAGCATCGTCAAAGATGTTGAACGAGTTGGGGACTACGCCAAGAACATCTACGACCTCGCCAAGTATGGGATCGATTTCAGCGAAGGCGACGATGTAGAGGAACTTGCCAGATACCGGGACGCGGTTGCTCAGTTGATCTCTGATGCCGCAGATGTATTCGAGAGCCGCGACACTGTCAGAGCTACCGATCTCGTCGCCAAGGCCGACGTATTCCTCGACGAGTACGACGACCATGTCAAGGCTGCCATCCAGTCGACAGGACCGGCATCCGATGCCGTGGCCCGTGCGCTCTATCATCGCTACCTCAAGCGAATCACCGCCCATCTCATGAACCTGATGACCTCGCTGACAATGCCGGTCGACCAACTCGACTACTACGACGAAGCAAAAGAAGACCGGTAGCGAGATCTCGGGAATCAGCCGCCGATATAGCTCATCTCAACCCGGTCGGTCGATCGGGTCTCGCCGGTACGCAGTTCCGAATAGCGATCTGTTCGCCCCGCCCAGATATCGGTGATCGTTTCGCTCAGCATCTCGTCGGACGCTCCGTCACGGAGCAATTTGCGGAGGTCATGACCCGAACTCGCAAAGAGACACGTGTAGAGGATTCCGTCTGCCGAGACTCTCGCCCTGGTGCAGTCGCCACAGAATGGCTGCGTCACCGAAGAGATGATCCCGAATTCGGCTGAGCCGTCGAGCAGCCGGTACCGCTTGGCCACTTCGCCGACATAGAGAGGGTTCACGGGTTCTGCAGGAAACTCCGAAACAATCGACTCGACGATCTCGGCTGCCGGCACGACCTGGTCCAATCGCCACCCGTTGGACGTCCCCACGTCCATGTATTCGATGAATCTGACGACCACACCCGATCCCCTGAAATAGCGGACCATGTCAACCGGGCTGGTCTCATTGACGCCGCGCTTGATGACGGCATTGACCTTGACGGGTCCGAGGCCGGCAACATGGGCAGCGTCGATGCCTGCGAGCACCTTCTGGACCGGAAAATCAACATCGTTCATGGCTTGAAAGGTCGCATCGTCAAGCGAATCGAGGCTGACCGTGACCCGATCGAGTCCGGCACCGGCCAGATCGTCTGCCTTCTTTTCGAGAAGCGAAGCGTTCGTGGTGAGCGCCACTTCCGCGGAACCGAGGCCAGAAAGCGATTCGACGAGGGATTCCACACCCCTCCGGAGTAGAGGCTCGCCACCGGTAATCCGGAGTTTCTCAACACCAAGATCATTCACCGCCGCCCTGGCTATTCGCGTTATCTCCTCGAACGACAACAGAAGATCGCGGCTGAGAAACTCGTACTCACGGTTGAAGATCTCTTTGGGCATGCAGTACGTGCAGCGGAAATTGCACCGATCGGTCACCGAAATCCGAAGGTCTCGCAGCGAGCGTCCCAGAGTGTCTGTGGTCATAGCAAGGATGGTAAACCGGATCGCGACCTGTGCGAAGAGGAGGCGAACCTCATTGCGGCAAGGGTGGGCGGGTTTCGATGAGTCCCGGCTCATCGAGAATCATCTGCAGGCCGGGCGACACACCACCTGCTGACATTCCCACATCACCCGGACGCTCGGCATTCCAGCGCGGATCGTAGCCATAGACGTGATTTTCAACGAATGGGAGCTGTGCCATGGCCAGAGCATCATTGAGCACCTGTTGTGCGGTGATTGCCTCGAAACCGTTGCACTCCCATTGGATGTTCTCATAGCGCATCTCGCCGTTGCCCCACACCGGCGCCGCGCGCCCATCTGCCTCGAACAACTCGGCGAGCCAAGCCGTTGCCGTCGAAGCATCAGCACAATGGCCGGTTTGGGGGGCATGACCGTCGAGCCACATATCGCCGAGATAGTGCAGGTGCTGGCGAGGTGCGGTGTGAAACAGAATCTGAGCCGGGGAGAATCCGTTGCGCTGTTCTGCGTCCTGGATTCCTCGGACGACCTCAGACCAGACTGCAGCGTGCTCACCGTCGCAACAGTCGTTTGTTGTATCGCCACCCATGATCCACGCATCTACGGAATCACGTGCGGCGAATTCGGGATCGGTCCATCTGTCTGCGAGCGTATTGCCGTATGCGTATGCATTTTCGACAGTGAGCTTTCCCTGTTCGACCGAAAACTGGTTAGGGCCATCCCACGCCACGACGATTCCAACCCGAAGATCGGAGTCGTTTGCCAATTCGATCAGCCGATCGACGTCTCGAAGATATTCGCTGTTCGGTGACCCAAAGCTGCCAAAGGTGTGACCGGAGCCGTTGGGTGTGTTGATGTCCTGATTGATGTTGACCACCGAAAACCAGAATCCGGTGATCGATTGGCCTGCGCTGCCGCGGGCGGTGGCCAACCTCTCTACATATTCAGCCATTGCCGCCTCGTCTGCCTTGGCGGCTATCTGCCAAACCGTGTCCCACAAGAAGAGCTCGCCTTCTACAAAGGGCTGCGGGTTGGTCGTGGTGGGTGTCGTCGCGGTTGTCGATGTCGCATTCGTCGAACTCGAAGAGCTTGAGATCGTGGGGCTGGTTGAGCCGACCGTGGTTGTCACGTTGGTCGACGTGGTGGTCGTGACGTTCAACGGATCAACCCCGGAGTCCCCCTGGCAGGCCGATAGGAGGACGGCGAGTAGGAGCGAAGCAACCACGGCGGCCTGATGGCTAGACCTCGCACGCAGGCCGGCATTCACGTTGTGACTGTTGCCGGGGAGGTTCGACCGGAACGCAATCTCATTGTGGGCGCCGCCCCGGTCAGCCTCGCTACCATTGCCGGATGCCTACCGCATCGATCATTTCCAAAACAGTAACCACGCCCGCACACACTAAGTCGACAGACACGCCATGCCGATAGAGATCCAGGGGACACCCAACCCCAATGCCTTGAAGTTCAGCGTCGGGGTACCGGTTGGCGGTCCCACGACCGTCGTGCCGGGAAAACCTTCCGACGACCCCACCGCAAACGCAATTGCCGAAATTGAAGGCGTGACGAGCGTGTTCATGACCGCAGACTTCGTCACGCTCACCAAGACACCTGAAGCTGACTGGCAAGCGATCGTCGATATTGCGCATCCGCTGTTGGCCAATCGGTTCGGCGACTGATCCGGAAGTCATGACAGGCTGATCCAGCAATGATCGCCCGTTGGCGCGTCAGTCTTTGAAGCCGCGCGCGACAGTCCAGGGTTCGGATTCACGAATGAGATTGTTGGGAGCGATCCGGCGCATCACCGACGGAAGTGCCGCAAGCAGCTCGCCCTTTTGCACTTCGCTCAAGAGCTCGAACCCTCGCCAGCCGCCCTGTGCTACCCAGAGTTGATGGTCTTCGTAGTCTTCGAAGTGCATCACGTAGTCCTCGACATCCCATCCATCGATGTCACGGACGCCGGCTCGAACCGCCGCGATTGCGATGTCCACGCTGTTCGGATGGAGGGCGGCCAGGCGATCTGCGATCTCAGGAAACATCATCGTCAGCAATCGCGAAGGATGTGCCTGGAGTGATGATCCTGCGAGCGCGCTCGGGCTGAAGTCGGCGATGAACAAGCCGCCTCCGGATCGAAGAACTCGGACCGCTTCGTTGAAGGACGCAGACATTTCCATGACGCCCCGATAGGCAGATCGCATGACCACGAGATCGACGGACGCATCGGGAAGTCCGAATGCGACCGGTGAGGGTTGGTCAAATTCGACCTCGACCCCGGTGCGACTCATGACCACGAAATCTGGGGACTCAAATACGGCATCGGGAGCGTCTTCGGCAGCCAAACCGCCTGCCATGACCAGTGCTCCCTGGCCCAGAATGACGTTGGTTCCGGTCACCGACAATCCGGAGTCGAGTACCAGATCAGTCCATTCCCGGGCGTCAGGATCAACAAGGGTATTCATGGCTCGCAAGAGTAGTGAACCAAGCTCTCCGACATTTCCGCTTCAGGTATCACGAGCGACCGACGATACCGAGATCCTCGAAGCACAAAAGAATCGTTGGCTCGCCAGAGTTCAGGGTCCGGAAAACTTTGAGATAGAGGGAGATCAATGTGATCTTCTGCCACGGAACGAGTTGCTTCTGATCTGGGACCAGATTCGGTAGCCAACGAAGGACCGAACACAAGTAGAGCCCCCGAGTTTCGGGGGCTCTCTTACGTGGCGAGCAGCAATCCGAAGGGTGCCGGCAATGTGCATGTGGGAACGACAGGCGCTTGAGGCAAGCTGATCACGAGATCGGCACGACCACCCGTGCTTTGGTAGAGAGCTCAACGACTACATCCCAGCCATGTTCGGTTTCATAACCCCCGACGGGCTCGCCCTGTTCTCCCCAGAACGAGATCGCCTCGAGTGCCTCGACGGCGATTGCAGCGGGCACCTCCACGAGCTCCCGCGCATTGATACCGCCAACGAGAGCGTGTTTGGTGGCGACAGGTAGAGCTACGGGCTGACCGTCTACTCCGACATTCTGGGTCACGAACCGGATCGGTTGCCTGACGAACGTCCCGCCGGACGAGGTGATGACGCGAAAGGCGACCTCCACAGACCAGCCGTCGTCGTGTGGCTCGGCTGCGTATGCTCGTGCCCACTCGACATACTCGGATGCATCGGCTCTGGCATCGTCGGCTCTGGCTTCGACTACCCCCCATACCGCGAGGTCTGTCTCCCGGTTGGCATCGAGATCCCGTGTGAAGTAATCGTGTACGAAGATTTCTGCGACTGCCAGAGCCTCAAACGCAGATCCTTCCCCCAATCCGCTAATCCCATCAAGTGAGCCATCATCGCCGGCGACTACTGGTCGATCTTCGGGCTCCGGCTGCGCAGGTTGAAGCGCCGCCCGGCCGGTCGAAGCGGGAGTGTCGACAGCAGGTCGAGGCGTCACCTCTACATTGTTTCCCAGCACCCGTGGTGCCAACCAGGCACCAACACCAAGCGCGAGAACGGCAGCGGCCGCTACATAGATCAACCGGGGAGCCCGCGATGCATGCGAGTCGACGAGCTGCGACCACGGAATGAATTCGAGTTCTTCTGCATGCTCGTCGGAATGCTCACCCATCTGTGGACTCCGGAATGGAGAGCTTTTGTCCCGGAAAGATCAAATCCGGGTTTGAGCCAATGATCTCACGGTTTTCCGCATAGATCTGACGCCAACGCCGATCGATCTGCTCGTCAGAACCTGATCCGAGATCACGACAGGCAATGGCCCAGAGTGAATCCCCTGGCACCACGCGATATTGATGAAGTTTGCGTTGGACATCTGCGGACTCGGATATCTCAACGTCGGGCTCCTGAGAATCGCCGGCGGTTGCATCAAGGAGGCGAAGGGCAGGCGGTGGCGGGGAGGCAGAGGCCGGTAGCGAAGCCAGGAGCTCAACAACCACCAAAAGCGGTCCGAGAGGCCACGCAAGCATTCGCATCTGGGTCGGCCTGAGGAGTGGCATGAGGGCACAGCCGAACG
>JABDOU010000100.1 GCA_013043085.1 Acidimicrobiia bacterium | reverse complement strand
CGAATACACCGCAGGCAATGGCGACGGGATCCAACCCGATTCGAGCGTATTGGTCGAATAGGCCCGCGCACCGACCTGAGCCAGACCGTGGTTGGCACCCACACGAAGGATTTCGTCTTTGACGTCGTCGCCCTCCTCATAGGGGCCCCAGATCTCAATGCCCGGCTCGCCGGCCATGCCGTGGTGGAACGCCGGGACCTGACGACCAGCAACGTTCATGGTGCCCACCCGAAAGAACTTGATGTCGTCGAGCGGTCCGCCGTTGAGTTCTTCGATGATCGCTTTGGCGTTCGGGCCCTGTATCTGATAGCGATAGTGGCGACGGACGACCCCGTGTTTGCCCGGGCGGGAGGGGGACCGGTCGTCGCGTTCGTAGGAAACGTCGTAATCCCCGGTCTCGGCATGGAACTGAACCCAGTTGACGGTCGGGGCACGCCCCACCATGTTGAAGCGATCCTCGGCTTCCCGAAACAGAATCACATCGCCGATGACGTGGCCGCCATAACTACAGGGTACAAAATGCTTCGCTTTGGTCATGTCGAAATCGGCAAAGCTGTTAATCGCGAGAAAAGAGAGCAGACCGAAAGCGTCCGGGCCTTCTAAGGTGAGTTCGGCCATATGGTGTGACTGGTCATACAGAACGGCACTCTCACGCCAGGCACGTTGTTCATCTCGCCAATTGGTGAATTCGGACGCCACAACCGGATAGACGTAGGCACCGATCCTGGAGTTTCGCAACATCTCGACGGTGTTTCCGGCTGATTGGAGAACTTCTTCCAGGCTTCGCTTCGTCACGGGCTCTCCTCAGGTAGTGCTGGATGCATCGGGTCGGCTTTCGGCGATTGTATCCGGGGATCTCCGGCTCCGCTCACACCGCAGAAACAGGATTCGGACTAGTGGTGCCCGGTAGCCTCGACCCACCCTGGTCGGTGGGCCAACACCTGGAGTTCACTGTTTTCCTCGACGGCGACCCAACCGTGGCCGCGCCCGAGGCCGCTTTGTTTGAATCCGCCGAATTCCATCGAGACATCGGAGGCGCCGACCCGGTGCACGTTGATAAAGACAGTCCCGGCCTCGATCTGGCGGGCTATGTCGAAGGCATGGTCGACGTCGTCGTCCCACACGGACGCCGCAAGTCCGAATTCAGATTGATTGGCGAAGGCGATCGCTTCAGATTCTTCGTTGAACGGAATGATCGGAATCACCGGTCCGAACTGCTCGCACTCCACGAGCTCGGCACCCTGCGCCAACCCTGTGACAACCGAGGGCTGGATGAACCAACCGTCGTCCCAGGTGGTCGGATCGTGTCGTCGCCCCAGCGTGGCGACTGTGGCGCCGCTTGAACGGGTTCGATCCACAAGCGCATCGACGAATTTGAATTGAGCCTCATTGTTGAGGGGACCCATGGTCACGTCGGATGAGAGCCCGTCGCCGATCACGATCTGATCGACCGCCTCTGTGAATTGATCTACGAAGTCCTCGTACATGGATCGGTGCACATAGATCCGCTTGATGTTGTAGCAAATTTGTCCGGTCCCGGCGTACACGCCTCGAACGAACTCGGAAATCAGCTGGTCGTTGATGGTGGATCCTTCCAGAATGACTGCCGGGTCGTTGCCTCCGAGTTCCAGCCCGATGTTTTTAACGGAGTCTGCCGCGTCGCGCATCAGTTGTTTCCCCGTTTCGGTACTGCCTGTGAAGCGGATGTTTCGGACCGAGGGATGTCGGACAAGTGCGGCCCCCACCTCGGGGCCGGATCCGGGCACCACATTGATCACTCCGGATGGGAGATGGCGATCCAGCTCGAGCAAGGTGTCTGTCACAGCGAGCGGCGTGTAGCTGGGTGGCTTGATCACGATCGTGTTGCCGGCGAGCAAGGCCGGGGCAATCATCAGATAGGAGAGATAGACGGGGGCGTTCCAGGGAGCTATTACCGCCGTCGGACCCATCGGTCGAAGCAGCCGGACGATCCGGCCAAGATCGTCTTCGGTGACATCCGGTGTATCGAATCGATCTGCAAGTCCGGCGTAGTAACGCAAGATCTTGGGGGCGCCTCCGACATCGTGGGCGGCTTCGGAGAGCGGCTTGCCGTGTTCTCTCGTGAGGAGCCTCGCCCGATCGCCGTTGCCTGCTTCGATGGCAACTGCGGCGGCAAGCATCATTTGCGCACGCTCGGCCGCCGACAGAGCACTCCATCTTTCGTACGCCGATGTCGCCGCCTCAACGGCAGCATGGGCGTAACCGCCGGTTCCGACCGCCCTGCGGCCCACAACTTCTTTGTGATGAGCCGGGTTGGTGACAACCCGAGCGTGGTCTGCATCAAAATGGGTTTGGCCGTCGATGAGAATGGGAGCGTCCATGGCTGTCCACTCTATATCCGACGCGGGCAAGGCGTCGCTCCGGCAATCCAGCAGCGACGTGGACGCTCGGATACACTTCGCTGGCTACTCGCGTCGCGGTTCTTGGTACGTGAGAGCTCAATAGGAGGAATTTATGAGTCGCATACGACGTTGGCGGCTGGTGCCGCTGATTGCAGTTCTCGCGCTGCTGGCAGCAGCGTGTGGAACGGACGACGCAACAACAACAACCGAAGCACCCGGTGTAACTGAGACAACCGAGGCCGCCACCACGACGGCGGCCCCGACGGAAACGACGGAGCCGGAAGCATCGATGAACTTCGGGGATCCGGTGACCCTGACCCTTGGTCATCCGTTCCCGGCCCAGCACCCGATCCAGGTCGGCACCCTGGAACCACTCGCCCAGGCGATAAACGACGCAACCGACGGCACTGTCACAATTGAGTTCGCGGCAGGGGGCTCTCTGGCGGCAGCTCCCGCTACATTCGAGAACACGGTCGTCGGCGGCCAGGATCTCGGATGGGCCCTGCAGGGCTATCACGCCGGAGTTTTTCCCGTGACCGAGATCATCGAGC
>JABDOU010000090.1 GCA_013043085.1 Acidimicrobiia bacterium | reverse complement strand
CGCACCAGGGCAGCTCTGGCCGATGAAGGATTTGGCGTTTTATCCGAGATCGATATCTCAGAGACGCTTCGGGTAAAAGTTGGGGCCGACATGCGTCCCTACGTGATCCTTGGCGCATGTAACCCTCCACTCGCCAAGCGGGCAATCGATGCCGAGCCGACGATAGGAGCGCTTCTTCCGTGCAACGTCGTCGTACGCGAAACAGTCGATGGCGTTGTCGTCGATTTCATGGATCCGGGCGCGGTTCTCGACCTCATCGACCAGGAGGTCATTCACGAAGTGGGCAGAGAGGCCCGGCAGCGGTTGCAGCGTGCCGCCGCGTTCCTTGACCAACCAATCTGAAGAACCAACCTCAAGAACCGACCCGAAATCGCGATGTTCTACGCGACTCGACTTCGGGTCACATGACATCTTGGCCCTTGAATTGGCTCGTGTAGAGCCTGGCATAGGTCCCGTCCGCTTCTACGAGCTCATCATGTGTACCGCTCTCGACGACTTCTCCTGCGTCAACAACGAGGATTTGATCTGCGTCGCGAACCGTCGACAGGCGATGGGCTATGACGAAGCTCGTACGTCCTTTCATCAAGCGAAGCAACGCTTGCTGGATGGCAGCCTCGGTGCGTGTGTCCACTGAGCTGGTTGCTTCGTCGAGGATGAGGATGCGAGGTGACGCCAGCGCCGCGCGGGCAATCGCGATCAGCTGACGCTGCCCCAGGCTGAGGTTGGCGGCGCCCTCCGACAGGACTGTGTCGTAGCCATTCGGCAGTGTTTGAATGAAGCGATGAGCATTGGCGAGCTGAGCCGCCTCCTGAATTTCTTCGTCCGTCGCATCAAGTCGCCCGTAGCGAATGTTGTCTCGCACCGTCTCAGAAAAAAGGAAGGTGTCCTGTAGCACTACGCCGAGCTGCTCCCGGAGAGAGTCTTTCGTGACCGAGCGGACGTCGAGATCGTCCACTCTTACCGAGCCCTGCTGAATGTCATAGAAGCGCGCCAGAATGCTGATCATCGTGGTCTTGCCGGCGCCGGTCGGCCCTACGAGCCCGATCATGTCCCCGGGTTGTGCTTCGAAAGCGACATTCTTGAGAATCGGGGGCCCGGTCCGGTACGCGAAATCGACTTCGTCGAACTGCACGTGACCGGTGATCTCAGGGATTTCTATCGCATCGGCAGCGTTGACGACCGAGGGCCGTCTGTCGAGGATCTGGAAGATTCGCTCCGCACCGGCCAGAGCGCTCAACGTCGCCGTGTAGGTGTTTCCGAGTTGCGAGAGCGGACGTGCCACTTGTCGCGAATAGCTGATAAACGTGGCGATGAGCCCAACCGTGACTCCCCCTCCTGTCAGAGCCAGCCATGCGCCGATGCCTGCGACCGTTGCGATTCCGAGATTGCCTATGCCGAACATCACCGGCATCAAGACGCTCGTCATGGCATACGCCTCGGTACCCGCCGATCGCACTGCGCGGTTGATGTTCACGAAGGCATCGGTCGATTCGGCCTGGCGGTCAAATGCGATCGCGACCCGTTGGCCGGCAAGAGTCTCCTCGGCCAGAGCATTCAAGGCACCGACGTCCTTCTGGTAGGTACCGAAGAGCGGCGGCGCCTTCCGGCCGATGTAGCGCATCACGAGAAAGATCAGCGGAACCGGAGCCATGGCGGCCAGCGTGAGCCTCCAGTCGAGAACGACCATGAAACCCACGAGCCCGACAATCGAAAAGAGGTTGCGAAGCAGGCTGGTGATGTTCTGGCTCAACAGCTGATCGACCGCGTCGACGTCATTTGTGAGGCGACTCATGAGTTCGCCGGTTGGTTGACCGTCGTGGAACTCGAGCGAGAGTTCTTGCATGTGCTCGAAGAGTTCTCGCCGGAGTCGATACATCACTCGCTGGGCAATCGCCGCCATCATCCGTGCGAACCCCGCAAAGGAGAGCGTCATGCCCACGTAGGTGAGTGCTAGAACGACGGTTATCCACACCAGGCCCGCAGGGTCCCGGTTCATGATGAATTCGTCTATTGCGACCCCTTGCAGCCATGGACCGATCAGACTCAAGGCTGTCGATGTGACAACGAGAACAATGACGAGGATCAGGCCAAACCTGTGTTCACCGAGATACCTGATCAGCCGACTCAGTGATGCGATTGGATCTGAATTCTCTGGCCTGGCCTGTCCGAAACGCGGCCCTGACATCGCTTTTTCGCTTGCGTGTTTCTGGTCGGTCACGTGGCAATCTCCCTCACGTTGCAATCTCCGAGGGCTCACCCAGTTGCGAGCGAAAGATGTCGCGGTAAATCGCACTGGACCTGATCAAGTCGGCATGAGGGCCAACAGCTACGACACGGCCCTCGTCCAGGACGACGATCTCATCGGCTCCCAAGGCTGTGGAAATACGCTGCGCAACCAGAACGATGGTCCTCTCCCCCGAGAGTTCCGAAATTGCTTCCTGGATATATGCCTCGGTCTCGACGTCGACTGCGCTCGTGGAGTCGTCGAGAATCAGGACTTTGGGATCGACGAGAAGTGCCCGGGCGATGGCGAGACGCTGGCGCTGCCCACCGGACAGGTTGGTTCCTCCCTGCTGAACGAGACTGTCGTACCCATCGTCGAGTGCCACGATGAAGTCGTGTGCTTGCGCGACTCTGGCAGCGCCTTCGACCTCCTCGTGGGTGGCAGTAGGCCGACCGTACCTGATGTTGTCCCTAATAGTGCCGCTGAACAGAACGGCGCTTTGGAGGCTGACTCCGATATTGCGCCTGAGGTCGTCCTTGGAATAGTCGCGGATATCAATACCGTCGAGCGACACGGATCCGTGTGAGACCTCATAGAAGCGCGGGATGAGATTGACCAACGTTGATTTGCCTGATCCGGTAGCGCCGAGGATCGCGGTCGTTGTACCGGCAGGAATGTCGAGGTTGATGTCTTCGAGCACCTGCTCTGAACCGCCGTATCCGAAGGAAACCTCTTCGAACCGAATGTGACCCATCATGTGTTCGGGGCGCTGCGGATCCGTGCTGTCTGCAACCGCCGGTGCGGTAGCCAGGACTCGATTGATGCGCCTGGCCGATGCTCCCGCGGCCGACAGCATTGGCTGAATGAAGGCAAACATGACGATCGGAAACGTTGTTGCCAGCAGATAGTTGATGAACGCCACGAGATTTCCGTCTGTCATGCGCCCCTCGATGACGGTGTTTCCCCCAATCCAGATGACGGCGGCGACGCCCAGATTCATCACCCCGAGGAGGGCAGGAAACAGCATCGAGACGAGCATGTTGACCTCGGCCGCGTGCTCTGTGAGGTCTGTGTTGACCTCGTCGAATCGAGCCGCCTCATGATCTTCCCGTACGAACGCCTTGACAACTTGTGCCCCTGCAAGGTTCTCGCGCAGAACCGTGTTCAGTCGATCGAGCTTGCTTTGAACCAGCTCGTACAGCACATCGGATCGGCTCGCCACGTACCACGTGATGACCGACGTAATCGGGAGGAGAACCAGCATGATCGAAGCCATCTGGAGATCAAGGGCAAGCATTGCGAGGAGGCTTCCGACAAACGCCAGTGGCGCCTGGGCAAGAATGCTGAGGCCAAAAGCGAACACCTGGCGAACTTTGGTTACGTCACTCGTGAGGCGAACCAGAAGCTGGCCGGTCTCGATTTCGTCGAGATTGGAAAACGAAAAGGTTTGAATGTGTCGGAAAAGGTCTTCTCGCAGGTCCGCCTCGACTCCGAATGCCACCCGCACGCCTAGTACCGCCGCAAATGCCGAGAACATCAGAGCAACACCAACCAGCGCGATCATGATGAGCGTCGTCTGGGCGACGACAGTCAGGCTATCGGCAGCGATCCCGTCGTCGATGATGCGAGCCGTGAGAAGAGGAATCGCGATATTGATGACGACGACGGCGATCGTCGAAGCTATCGCCGCGATTGCTTGTTTCCGATAGGGGCCCAGCCAGGGAAAAATCAGTCGCAGCGATCCCACTAGCGAAGTGTTTTCAAACTCTTGGAGCTACGCGGCTGACACCGGTTGGTCGCTGCCCGGCGTTCGATGAATAGGCCTTCGATGAATTGGCGTTCGATGAATAGGCCTTCGATGAATAGGCGATCGATGGACGGGAGGCATATAGG
>JABDOU010000089.1 GCA_013043085.1 Acidimicrobiia bacterium | reverse complement strand
GGCCGGGGTTGTCCTGGAGAACTCGAGCATCGGCAGATGCCGGGACAGATATCTGGCTGATGGTTTGGGCTTTAGCGGGCAAAGCTGAGAACAACATGAGGAGCAATGCGCCCATGACGACGGTACTCAGCGTGACGTACATGCGTGCCGGATTCTGGATTGCCACGGGTCGATTCCTCACTCTATGTGGGGAAGCTTTGGCTACGCGTCTGGTCGATTCTCATCGGTCTGGAGCTCGGGCATTGGCGTGCTCCGAGCCTGGATCCGGCCGATCCCGGCCAACCCAAACTTCACGATCACATGCCCCCCAGACATATCTTGTCTTGTCAGAGCGATCTTGGCTATCGGACGTTTGCTGATATCGATCCACGGCATCCAAAACGCTGTTCAAGTTCCGCTCGACGAAGGGTGGTGGGTTATGCGTCAATCGGCTCTGCCATGCAGGTAGAGGACGGCGATGATCGCAAGGAGCGTCCACAGATTTCGATAGTGGAGGACCTCGTGGGTCAGGGCAGTAACGATGAACCCGGCTACAGCTGCGGACAGGGCTGCAGGATTTGGGATCGCGGTAGACCATTCCGGCTTCAGCCGGTGGATGCTGATCGTTCTGACCGTTACAGCACCTATCAACGCTACCAATGAGAGAACTCCGAGGGGTCCGCGTTCCACCAACGTGGCGAGGTAGTCGTTGTGAGCCTCTTTCGCTGTTGGAGCGTCCACCTCTGCGAGAACCTGGCGCGTCGCTGCCGGCCCTATCCCGATCAGATTGCCACTCCGGAAGAGATCTATCTGCGACAGAAATAGTGATTCTCGTGCGGAAGCGCTTCGGGAGCCGCGTCCTAACGAGTATTTGATCAGCGGTATCTCGCTTTCTTGCGCTGACTCGATGATGGGGCCCAGACCAAACGCGACAAATGAACCCGCGGCAAGGGAGATCGAGAGCACGATTGCGATGGCGTGAATTGCTCCCTTGCCTGCTCGTATCTTCACGAATGCGATGATCAATCCCCCGACCGGCAGGGTCAGGAGCGCGGTGTTCGATCCGGTCAGCAGCACGGCGACGAGCAGGGCTATGACCGACAAGTGCCGAGCTACAGGATGCCGTGGATACCTGGCAGCGAGGACAATGAATATCGCGACGGCAAAGTAATTGCCCGCGAGGTTTGGATGGTCGAACCAGAGTCGCGCCCTTCCGCCTTCGCCCCCGGTCCCCCCTGGAAGGCGGGTGCGTCCGCTCATCTCGACCATGATGAGGAAGATGGCCCAGGCGGTGGCACTCACACACCAGCCGCGCACCACCGTTCTCAGCGAGCGAGGCGTACGGCATAGGCTCGTGATCGCCGCGCACCACGCGAGCAGAAACACTTCCTGAACGATTGCAATGCTCCCCGACATTGGGGAGCCTCCTGCCAACGCGGCAATCAGCCCAGCCAGGGCGAGGCCGGCGGCCGGTAGCACGTATGGCACGTGCACGCGCGTAAGCGTGGTACCCACCCAAACGCCGACCACCACTATCGCGGCCATCATGATGAAGTCGACCGGAGCCGTGTTGGCAGGGCCTTTCGGATTCAGCAACGGCAGCAAGGAAATGCCTGCGACGACCACGACAATCGGGAACCGGTCGTGATGCGGCTCATAATGTGTCGGGACAGCCGGCACCGCCGCCAGGCGTCGCCACGTTGATTTGGTGGAACCGCGATCGGCCTCGAGGGACCTCATGCCCAGGGTTCGGCCGCCAGAGTCCGCTCAGGGGCGGGCACGAGTTCGACCTGGACTTCGACCGCTTCGTCGGCTCCCCCGGTCGGAGTGCGCCGGCGGGCGCGACGATTGGAGTACGAAATGATCCCGAGCAATGGCCAACGCGTAATGGCGAGAATGTGTTCGAGTTCGCCGAGAGAGTTGCGTGCAACCACATCAGGTGCGACGACGACGACGCCCGAGTCCCGAGATTTCGAGTTCCTGGGCTTCCGCGACAAAACATTGTCTTCGCCGGTTGAACCGACCACTTCGACCGCCAGGAGCGGCATCGCCGCGGCAGCTGTCGATGAGAAGCGAACCTGCGCAGCGGACAAACGAAGCTGCGATGCGAGATGCTCGAGATCAATATCCGGTCCTATGGCAGCGAGCTGAACTTCATCAACCCCCGCGCTACTGGCCGCCAGGCCCAGGTGTTGCGTGAGCCACCGGTCGCCTCCGTCGGCATCGAGCAATGCGGGGTACGGAATACGACCGAGAACCGGGGCTCCGAGTACGCGGGCCAGAGCATCGCTTCCTACGATCGAAGGGCGGAATGCTTCGATAATGGCAGCCAGAGCTACTCCGACGATGAGGCCGAGCAAGCCGGCAACCACGAGATCAGCTTTGAGGCTTACAGCCTGGGGGTTGCCAGGGATTGAAGCTCCATCGATCAGCAGCGGCTTGGGAGCAGCTGCCAACGCTTGATTGAGTCCTTCTCGCTGGGCCCGAATCTCGCTGCGCCGCCTGAGAGCTTCGTCCAGCTGGAGACGTAGGAGGTCGATTGAGGCAACCGATGCCTGGGCCGTGGCCTCGATTGCGGCTATGTCTTCGCCGACCGCCTCAAATTCTGCGTCGAGTTGTTCGAGCCGGGTTACGAGCGGATCGATGGCCTGAGCGCGCCGAGCAGCTAGCAATTGTTCCGCCAAAACGTTCGCTAGAGCCGTCGCCACCTCTGGATCCTCATCGGATACGGTGAGAATGAGAACTCCGGAAGTTCCAACCGATTCGACATCGATGTGGTCGTTTGCGAGTTGCTTGGGATCCCTGAACACCGAAACCTTGTCGAGAGCTGCGATCACCTGTCCGGGACTGGTGATGATGCCCTTGGCAGTATCGACGAGCGCTTCGGCTTGAGAGGCGTTGGTCGTATCGTGACCAATGCTCAGCCGTGCCGAGGCGAGGTAGGTGTCCTGGCGCATCAGGTGCATACCGACCGGAATCAGGAGTGCAATCAAGCTCATGGTCAGAATCAGGCGCCAGTGGCTGAAGATCCGCTTCGCTGCTTCGGTCAATTCCATACAGGGCTCCTCCTCGACGGTGGTTGGTCGTTTTGCTCGAAACCTGGGTGCGTCCTCCTCACCGAACACCTGCTTCGACGAGTGCGGCCCGGCTCGAGTAGGGGATAGGTGTCATGCGTTCTCCTTTTCATGCATGTGAAGAGCTCGGATGTTGACTACGAGCTCATCGAGCGAAGGTGCATCCGTACGGTTATCGATATGAACAACAGAGGAGGGCATGGCGTCTGCATACCGCTCGAGCCAAGCTATGAGCAGCACGTCGATGAGGTCTTTCTGTTTGATGATCTCTGACAGTTGATTGAGCCCGGCTGCCTCGACTCTGCTCTCCCGGCCTGGCCTGCCCGCCAGGCGCGTGTTCGCGGTATCTGCATCCACGTCAATAGCCAGAATGAGAT
>JABDOU010000061.1 GCA_013043085.1 Acidimicrobiia bacterium | reverse complement strand
CAAATGGTGACGGCATCAGCATCACGATCGAAGATGGCAACGTTGTCATCAACGACTCGGCCACCGTCACGGTGGTAGACATCATGGCCAGCAACGGCGTGATCCACGTTCTTGACGCAGTGCTACTACCCCCCGCAGACGACGACGATGACGAGCCCATGCTCGATGACATTGTCGACACCGCGGTTGGTGCCGGTGCGTTCAACACCCTCGTTGCTGCTGTTCAGGCCGCAGGACTCGAAGACACGTTGAGGAGCGCCGGACCATTCACGGTCCTCGCCCCAACCGACGACGCCTTCGCCCGCCTCGGCCAGAAAGAGATAGACCGCCTGTTGGCCAACCCGCATGAGTTGGCCGAAATCTTGAAGTATCACGTGATTCAGGGCAAGGCGACCTCGGACGTGGTCCTCAGCCAAGGATCGTTCGAAACGGTTCAGGGACACCCCGTGTTCGTGGTGCAGAGAAAAGATGGCGTCTTGATCAACGACGCCAACCTGATTGCCACCGACGTCATGGCCGCCAATGGAGTGATCCACGTCATAGACAAGGTGCTGTATCCGAAGCCGGTTCGCTTGATCCACGATATCGTCGACGAGGCGATCGAAATCGAGCTCGATACTCTCGTGGCAGCCGTCCAGGCCGCCAACCTCGAGCATGTCTTGCGGAGTGAAGGTCCGTTCACTGTGTTCGCTCCCACAGACGAGGCATTCGCCGAACTCGGTACCGAAACGTTGAAGCGGCTCCTAGCCAACCCCGACGAACTCGCCGACATCCTGCTGTATCACGTAGTGAGCGGCGAGACCACGTCGAAGGAACTGGGATATCTCGACTCTGTGGGAATGGTCAACGGTGACCGGGTACACGTCGATTTCGAGCATGGCTATCAGCTGGTCAATGACGCACGGATCATCAAGGCCGACACTCTCGTAGCCAATGGCATCATCCACATCATCGACAAGGTTTTGATCCCTCGATAACCACGAGAACCAACCAGACGTAGTCCCCCGGGGTCCCCGGGGGACTACTACGTTTTGCGGATCGACCCTGGAGAGGAACATCATGAAACGGATCTACGCCGGGCTCGCGGTCGTCGGAACCGTCGTTCCGTGGCTGTTCTTTGCGGGCTATTTCGCCGACGCCGATCGCCTCGCCTTTAGAGACGCGTTGTTCGGGAGTCCGCTCATGACGGGGTTTGTGTTCGACCTTTCGATCAGCATCATCGTGTGGCTGATCTGGTCCTACCGCGATGCGCGAGTGCTGGGAATCCGCACCTGGTGGTTGGTGCCGGCCGCGAGCCTGACCGTAGGACTGTCACTGGCCTTGCCGCTCTACCTGTTTCTCCGTCACGACCACGTAAGTCCGATGCACGCAAGTCCGAAGCACGCAAGTCAGAAGGTTGCAGAATCCCGACCCGCCGACCCGGAACCCGTCACGGACAGCTGATCGGAAGTCAGGGAAGCCGCTTCTGCTGTTGCATGTTGCCGTAGAGCACGATGCCGCCGGCGGCAACAGCGACCTGGATGATGTGCTTGATCCAGTCGATGCCGTTGGTGTTGTCGAGACCGGCGGCCTGGGCGATCAGTCCACCCACCAGCGCTCCGGCAAAGCCGATCCCGATGGTCAACCCTGTCGAAATATTCTGCTCACCGGGCAGGACCAATCGTGCGAGCGATCCGATGATCGCACCTGCGATCACGGCACCAATCAATGTGCTGATCATGTGTTCTCCCTTTTGAGTAGGGAGCCATATTGGTACAAAGCCGACCTGTCCGCCAATGGCCTACGTTTCTTCAGATGAAATCGGCGATGATACGGGCGGTTGCCAGCGGGTTTTCCATGGGGAAGAGGTGGCCAACATCGGGAACAACGTTCCAGCTGGCGTTGGAAAAGCGGTCCGCCTGAGCACCGAGAAACGCAACATCGTGCGTATCTGAGTGTTGCCCGGCCACGAGCCTCACCGGAATGGAGATTTCTCCGAGGCGCTCCCACGCCTCATGTAGTCCAGCGCTTCGGTAGTAGCTCGCTTCTGTCGCAGGTGCGCAACGGAGATGCGATCGTCCATCAACGTCGACGAGTGCTCCATCGACATAGGCGCGCAGCGCCCTTTCGTCCCACGAACGGAACGCACCACGATCCCTGAGGTGTTCTAGGGCGTCCTCTTGGGATTCGAACTCGCTGCGACGCGCGAGCGTTGCCGAGTACAACCCTTGTTCGTACGGAAGGTACGGCGGGGGAAAGATGATCGGTTCGAACAACAACAGCGCGGCGAACGTTCCCGGTTGCAGGATTTCCGCCATAGCGAGAGCTGCTCCCCCGCTCGAATGCCCGATGCCGATGACGGGCTCGCCTCGACCACCTACCACCGCAAGCGAGGCCGTAGCCGAGTCCCACCAATCGACGGGTTCGGGGCCTGGCGGGGACTCGCCGTGCCCTGGTTGATCCCAGAGCACGATGTCGTGCTCGACGCTCATACCCCGCAGATCCTCCACGACCGGTTTCCAAACCTCCTTGCAAAAACCGGTTGCATGTAGCAACGCCAGGGTTCCTACCGGCCCATCCGAGAACGTCACATATTCGAGCATGGCCGTGTGCACGGCTATTGAATCCCGGGCATGTTGTGGCGCGATGGGATGTAATAAGGATTGGCCGCAGCGACCCGGATGCGCGCATCCACCGTCCTCACGCCCTGGCCTGGTTCGAGCACCTTGACCGGATTGAGGTCCATTTCGGCTATCGCCGGATGATCCTCGATCATGGCTCCCACGCGAAGCAGAGCCTCCCGAATAGCCGGCACGTCGCCAGGCGCACCGCCCCGATACCCATCGAGGATCGGAGCCGATTTCAGCTCAGTCATCATCTCGCCGGCGTCTACGTCCGTGATCGGGTGGATCCGAAAAGACACATCCTTCATGAGCTCAACGGTTACGCCACCCATGCCGAAGGCGACGATCGGACCGAAAGAAGGATCGTCGGACATGCCAATGATCACTTCGTGTCCGTCGCCAACGTACTCCTGCACCAAAACGCCGGTTATGTCGGGCACCGACGCCATCATTGCAATGAATTCAGCCGCCGCATTGTCGGGCTCAACATTGAGCTTCACCCCTCCGACGTCGGATTTGTGAACAACACCTATGGCTTTGAGGACAACATTGCGGCCGAGATCGGCGGCAAATGCCGCGGCGTCTTCAGCCGATTCTGCGACCTTCGAGGCAGGCAACGTGAGTCCGTAAGCCTCCAAGACCCTCTCAACTTCTTCGGGGGTCAGCCACCCACCTTCAGGGCCCATTCGGGCAAGAGCCGCATCAATTGTTGCTGCGGCGGCCTCCGAATCGACATCTTCGAATAAGGGCAGCTCGCCCTCGGGGCGTCGCAGCCACTCTCCGTACCTCACTGCCCTGGCGAGCGCCTGCGCTGCCTCTTCCGGAAAGGTGTACGTTGGAAGCCTCAGTTGATCGTCGACCCGGCGGTTCCTGTGCGCGGTCATGTATACGGCAAGCGTCGTGACGGCTGTGTTGGACATGGCCGCATCCTGCACGCTGTTCCAGATCTCCTCGTGACCCTCGCTCGTCGTCGGTATGTAAATCGTGATCAGAGAATCGCATTCTCCCGAATCCATGATTGCGCGCATCGTACGGCTGTATGCATCTGCACCGGCGCTCGCAATCATGTCAACCGGATTCGTGATCGAAGCTTCGGCGGACAATATCGACCGCAGCTGGTCTTGCAAGTCGTCCGAGAGCTGCACCAGATCGAGATCGTTGGCAGCGATGGCATCGGCCGCCAGAATTCCGGGACCACCGGCGTTGGTAACAATCGCCACCCTTGGGCCCGACGGGATCGGCTGGTTGGCAAGCAACGACGTCACGTTGAAGAGACCGTTGAGCGTGCGAGTCCTGATGACCCCGGTTTCTCGAAACAGCGCCTCAACCGCGACCTCGCTTGACGCCATCGCCCCCGTGTGACTACCGGCGGCCCGGCGACCAGCGTGCGTGCGACCCGACTTGACCGCCACGATCGGCTTTGTACGAGCAACTCGCCTGGCTATCCGGCTGAAGCGGCGGGGATTGCCGAAGGACTCGAGATAGAGAACGATCACGTCCGTAGATGGGTCGCCTTCCCAGTGAAGCAGAAGGTCGGCACCGGTCACGTCTGCCTTGTTGCCGATCGACACGAACGACGAGACACCGATGTCGAGGCGCTTGGCAAAATCGAGGAGCGCGATACCGAGGGCGCCGCTCTGGCTCGACATACCAACATTGCCTCGGGGTGGATACACAGGCGCAAACGTGCCGTTGAGACTCACGGCCGGGTCGGTGTTCAGCAGCCCCATGCAATTCGGCCCAACCATCCTCATACCGCCTTTGCGAACCAAATCAACCAGAGCCTGTTCAGTAGCGTCCTCGCCAACCTCGCTGAAGCCTGCGCTGATAACGACCACTCCACGCACGCCCTTTTCCACACAATCGGCAACGGCTTCGTAAACGTGTTCCTGCGGTACCACTATGAACGCCAAATCAACAGAGTCCGGTATGGCCATCACGCTGGGATAGGCCCGCACAGACGACACGACCGACGCGGATGGATTGACGGGATAGACCGCACCCGAGAAGCCGACGCGAAGAAGGTTGGCGAACAGCCTGCCCCCGATCGAGGCCTTGTTCCGACTCGCACCGATCACGGCGACCGAATTTGGATAGAACAGCGGAAGCAGCGAAGCGATGACAGCGCTCCGTTCACGACTGGATTCTTGCTCCCTGGCCAGCTCGGTATATGCGGTCGGAAAATCGACTTCGTATACGCCATCTTCGAGATGTCTGGCAAGTTGGTATCCGCTGTTGCGAAACACTCGCATCATCCCGTAGTTGTCAGCGAGAACGAGCGCCCGAAATCCGCTGATGTCATTGTCACGAGCGTGTTCGGTGAGAAGCTGGAGGAGCAAGGTGCCTACTCCCCGCCCCTGGTACTCGTCATCCACGACGAACGCCACCTCGGCTACCGGTTCATCGAGGAGTTTGCTGTACCGACCAACCGCAATCAATCGCTCGTCCATCAGCACGAGGAATGCCATTCGCTCCGCATAATCGACATGGGTGAAGTACTCGAGCTCCTTTTCGCTCAGCCCGGTTTTGGTTTGGAAGAACCGGCGATATACCGTTTCAGCGCTCAGACGGGTGAATAGATCCTCGAGCAGGTTGGAATCGCTTTCCCGGACCGGGCGCACCTTCGCAGGGGCGCCGTCCTTGAGGACGACATCGAGTTCGAGTTCGGTGGGATAATTGGCCACGGCGAGATTCTGGCAGGTGGAAGTGGATCGGCCCAATCTCGACATGACAAAGGACAGGCAATGCGCACTGAAGGACCACCCATGTCACCCAATGGTGCGTCGTCGTTCCATGCCTGGTGGGAACCTCCACCAACGGGTTTGGTCGCCGTATCCGCAGTTTTGGAAGTTCAGAACCTGCCGTCCGTCTCGAGCCTGTATTTCTGGGCCATGCAAGTTGATTTCGTATCAGCCGATGGCACCCAGTTCGGGGGTGGACACATAGGCCTCCAGTGGAACAAGGCTCATCCGGCCAGTCGCGCCGTGAATTGGGGTGGGTACGCGTCTCAATATCTAGGGGGGCACGTGTTGACAGGTTCCGAATCAGAGCTGCCGAGCGCCAACCAGGACCCGAACACCCGGGACTACATGTGGTATCCGCATCGGGCCTATCAACTGGTCGTTGCCAGAGGCAGCGAACCGAACTCCTGGCGGGGCGTGATCGCCGACCTGGAGACCCATGACATCGTTACGATTCGCGAGATCAACTGTGAGGGTGAATTCCTTGCTGCGGCCACCGTGTGGACCGAATCGTTTGCCGATTGCGATGCGCCGTCTGTCACCGTGAGCTGGTCGGATCTCAGAGGCCGGTTGGTTGATGGCCGCGAGGTCGGCCCACCCCAGGTCCTCGCCTCGTTTCAACCCTCAGACCGCGGTGGCTGTGACAACACCAATACCGTTGTAGACCATGGCCACATCTTCCAGACGACGAACACCGAGCGGACGACGGCGCCCGATTCCACGTTGAAACTGGCCGAAATCTAGAACTGGAGAAATCCTGGTTC
>JABDOU010000050.1 GCA_013043085.1 Acidimicrobiia bacterium | reverse complement strand
CCCCTCGTCGGATGGTTGACCACGAATATGGGTATTTCCACCATGCCCGATTGCGCGTTGTCAGACACGCGGGGTACGTGGGCGTTCAGTCGGGCTTCGATCGTAACGGGCGTCACCGAACCGGGTGGAAAGTCATCGAGCCGGCCGATGCCGACGACCATCCCATCAGGTCCAAAGCTCGCCACGGCGTACAACGCAAGACCAACCAGGACTGCGATGACGGTCACGATCACGGCGCCTGGTTTCACTCGCCCATCGTACGGGTTGAGGGCCGGATGCCGCGTCGCGAGGTGAAGCTGAGGTCACCCACAGGCCAAACCCGGGTTCGGTTTCTGCTGACAGGGCTTTATCCTCCCGGCCGATGACAGTCGATCCCGAAAGCCGGACCACAACATTACCGTGGGGCGAAAAGCCAACTCTCTACGAAGAGATCGGCGGAGAGCGAATCGTGCGCCAGTTGGTTGAGCGCTTTTACGACGAGATTGACGCAACTTCGCCCGGCCTTCGGGCCATGCATCCCAAAGACGACTCAGGATCTCGCCGCAATCTTTTTGAGTTTCTGAGCGGTTGGATGGGCGGTCCCGGGTTGTACATCGAACGCAAGGGACACCCTCGGCTGCGCATGCGCCACTTCCCGTTTCACATCGGAGAGCGTGAAGCCGACGACTGGATCCGATGCATGCACACCGCCCTCGATTCCCTTGAGATAGGCGACGCTGCGCGGACATTTCTCAAAGAGCGGCTGGCAGACAGCGCTCGTCACGTCCAGAACCGGCCTTAGAGCTCCTCCGGGATTGGAAACCAGCGAAGCGCCTCGAAACCCGGGCCGAGGTCGATGTGCGCCCCCACGGGATGGTCGGCTTCGGCAGCATCGAAAATCTGCTGCGCCTCGTCGAGATACCTAGCCAGATCCTCTTCGGGCGCCGTATGCCGCCTATCCGGATACGAGAGGCGCCCGCCGTCGAACGTGATGTCGTGTAGCGAGAGGGGAGGGGTGGCCATTCCGTCGTGGTGACGCCAGAGCCCACTGTGGGGGTCGAAGTTGTAGAACGGAAGAAGGGTCCATCCGCGATCGGCAACCATCTCAACGGCGCTGACCACGAAATCGAACACCGTTTCCGAGATGAAGTAATTGAAGTTGACGCGCACCCATCCCGGCTTGATTCCTTCACAGCCGTGCATGACCTCGTCTTCGAAGCGGTGAGATGTCTCGGCGTCGATGCCAAGCAACGTATGGCCATAGGGCCCGGCACATGAGCATCCTCCACGGGCCTGAATCCCAAACACGTCATTGAGTACTGCCACAACGTAGTTGTGATGCAACGACCTGTCGCGAAACTTGATGATGAACGACACAATGGACAAACGATCGGCGCGGGGATTGCCCAGAACCTCGATGTTCGGGTGCTCGAGCCACCGGTTGATGGCCCTCCTGATGAAGTCGTCTTCCAATTCTCTGATCGAATCAGGTCCGACCCGCTCCTTTAACAAGAACACGAGTCCCGCTCTGATCGACTCGACGATTGCGGGAGTGCCACCCTCTTCACGATGCTCGATGTCGTCCAGGTAGTGGTGATCTTCTGTGCTGACATACGAAACAGTTCCACCTCCGACGACTGCGGGCACTGTATTGCTGAAGAGCTCCCTGCGAGCGACCAGCACGCCAGGTGTTCCGGGACCTCCGATCAGCTTATGAGGTGAAAAGAAGATTGCATCCTTGTATGAAATCCCATCGTGTTCGCCTTCCATGTCAATGGCCACGTAGGGAGACGACGCTGCGAAGTCCCAAAAAGACAACGCATCGTATTCGTGCAGGAGGCGGGCGATTGCATGTGTGTTGGAGATGATCCCGGTCACGTTCGACGCCGCAGAGAAGCTGCCGATCTTCACCGGTCGCTCCCGGTACAGTTCGAGTTCGGTGCGCAAATGATGGAGGTCGATGTGTCCGTCCTCATCTTCTCGGATACGAACGACGTCTGCAATCGATTCCCGCCATGGAAGCTCGTTGCTGTGGTGTTCATATGGCCCGATGAATACAACCGGCTTTTCTTCGACAGGGATCTGCGAACTGAACGAGTATCGCTCGTCTAGATCGCGGGGGAGACGAAGATTGAGGACGGCTACCAGCCGATCGATCGCGCCCGTTGCTCCCGACCCGCAAAAAATGACGGCGTGATCGTCACCTGCTCCGACGCAGGAGCGGATGATGTCGCGGGCGTCCTCGCGAAAACCAGTGGTCTGCAGACCGGTGCCCGAGGATTCTGTGTGCGTGTTGGCGTACAGCGGCAACACCGCCTCCCGGATGAAGTCCTCGATGAACGAAAGCGAGCGGCCAGAAGCGGTGTAATCGGCGTACGTGATCCGGCGTATACCAAACGGGCCGGCAACGGCTTCATCCTCGCCAATGACCGAGGATCTGACCAGATCTATGAGATCGCTAGCGCCAGTGATATCGCCTGGCAGAGCAGCGTCGAGTGACATGGGCCTCCTGATCTCAGAATAACGGGATCTCATCAGGGTGCCAGTCCGGGCACTATTCGACGGCAGGCCGCATGGACTCACCATCGATAGTGACAGACAACACCTGCGCGGCTGCTCGAAGCGAGTCTTCGACCTGTTCGGGATCCTGACCAGATGCGAATACGAAACCAAGGTAGCGGTCACCTTCAGGCAGAGCAGTGACGCGTCTGCCGCGCGCAACCGTAACCTCGACTCCGTCGATGCCATCAACCTCCAGAGCCTCGGTCATTCCGTCCACATCAGAAAGCACCCCGGTCGCCGGAATCGGCAGCATGAGGACTCCGGAAGCTGGACGAGTTGGCTCATGGTCAGAGGTTGAAACGCCGAGCGCGGCCTTGAGGACCACCGTCTCGAGCGACTCGCCGAGAAGTCCGAACGAGAGGGCACGTCCGCACAATCCACCGATCGTGCGACTCGCGATTTCGATGAGGTTCGGTCCCGTTTCTGACAAGCGCACCTCGGCATGCACAGGCCCTGTCACAAGCCCGAGGGCCGCGACAGCTTGCTGCACGACACCGACAGATGCCTCGATGACGTGGGCGGGATGCCTGCTGGGCGTGACAAACAGCGTTTCTTCAAAAAACGGCCCATCCAGTGGGTCGGGTTTGTCGATTACTGCGAGAACCTCGAGCTCTCCGTCGCTGACCAGGCCTTCGATCGCTATTTCTTCGCCCTCTATGAACTGTTCGACAAGCAGATCGGATTCCGGATCCTTGCCGGCTTTTGCGAGAATCTTGCGCACGCGTTCCTCAGCAGCGCGAGCGCCTTCGCGATCGTCGGCCCGTATCACCCCTCTGCTTGCCGAAAGAGTCCTGGGTTTGATGACAACCGGAAAACCGAGGGCATGTGCCATGTCGGGGATCTGTCCGATGCCAGCCAGCCGAAAGCGGGGTTGGCGGACGCCTGTTCTCGCCAGCAGCGCTCGCATGATCGCTTTGTCTCGCGTAGCTTCGACGGCCGACGGCGGATTACAGGAAATACCCAGGAGCTGACTGGCGGCGGCCGCGATGAGGACGCCCTCGTCATCAATTGCAACTACGGCATCCGGCGTCGGCTCTATGGAAGCGATTTCTATGGCGGCACGTTCGACGTCAGCGAGTTCGATGTGGACCCGGGAGGCGCCCGCTATCGGTGAAATGCCATCGGAAGCGACTACGACATCGAGTCGCAGCAAACGGGCAGCGCCGAGGAAGTCGGCGGTGCGATAGCTCTCGGCTGATGCCACAATCACAACTCGCTTCATGGACCCATACTGGTCCGCACCAGGCGTCTCATGCGGTGATAGGCCTGTCGCAAGCACGCCGGCCGACCTACCATGGCTCCCATGGACAACGTGATATCGGTCGAACCTCGAGCCTTGAACAAGCTTCTTGCCATCCGTGAGGCGGAACCGGACGCCGAAGATCTTGGCATCGTTCTGACAATCACGGGCGTGAACGGAGCGGCATTTACGTACGAAATGGCTCTGATGCTGGTCGCGGACGCTGCGCCGGACGATCACGTCGAGATGCACGGTGAGCTTCCCGTCATCATCCCGAAGGCTGACATGGAGCATCTGCGAGGTTCGGTGATGGCCATGTCGCGCGACCTTCTCGCACCCGGCCTCCAACTCCAAAACCCCAACTCACCCAGCCCGGAGATTCTCGGCAGCATTGCGTCGCTGGAACTGTCGGGGGAGATCGCGGATCAGGTGGTGCAAGTCGTCGACACGATGATCAACCCGGCCATCGCCTCTCACGGCGGACAGGCCGAGGTCGTCGCCGTCGAAGAAGGCACGGTC
>JABDOU010000045.1 GCA_013043085.1 Acidimicrobiia bacterium | reverse complement strand
CCCGAATGCGGCGGCGGTACGGATGAGAGTTCCGGTATTCCCCGGATCGGCCAGACCCCACAGCACCATGACCGCCAGGCCCGGTTTGAGCTCGGACCGCGGAATGTGTACAACTGCGACGGGAGATTGCGGGGTTTCGGTGGTAGCCACTTTGGCAAACACATCAGCGGTCACCACGCGTGGTGCGACTCCGACAATCTCGGCAAGGGCCATGCCTCGTTCATCGCCGTCGACGACGAAGACTTGATCGAATGCGACCCCCGCCTCGAGAGCGTCCTCACACGCCACGGGTCCCTCCACGAGACATAGACCATCGGGTCTATCACGCCGGAAACGCGCAGCGGCGACGATTGCCGGGTTAGAACGCGACGAGATCGGGTCCATGTTCGGACGCCGCCCGTTCAGCTACTTGTCGTTCGCCGCCATGGCAACGTCCACCAGTTGCTTGAAAGCCTCCGGCTCGTGCACAGCCAGGTCGGCCAGCATCTTGCGATCCACTTCTACCTCCGCAGCCTTCAGGCCGCTGATGAATTGCGAATAGGTCGAGCCGTGCTGGCGAGCTCCCGCGTTGATCCTCGCGATCCACACACGCCGAAAATCGCCCTTCTTGGCGCGCCGGTGTCGGAACGCATCATCGCCCGCCCCGATGACCTGTTCGCGAGCGGTGCGGTATCGACGGCTGCGAGCACCCTGGTAGCCCTTGGCGCTCTCGAGAACCTTGCGTCGTTTCTTCTTTGCATGTACGGAACGTTTTACGCGTGCCATGTTTCGCTACCTTCCCAACAGACGCTTTACTTCGGGCACATCGGCCTTTGCTACCTCGGTTTCGCCCGTCAAACGACGGAGCCTTCGACCGCTTTTGGTCATCTTGAGGTGATTCCGCCCGACCTGACGACGGCGAAGCTTGCCCGTGCCGGTTACCTTGAACCGGTCCTTGGACCCGCTATGTGTTTTCTGTTTTGGCATTACGCCTCCTCGGTGGCAGATACCGGAGCAGGTGCTTCGGCAGCTGATTCGCTCTCATCCGGCTGTGGTTCCGTCTGTTCGTCTTGTCCGTCGTGTGGTTGCTTGCTCTCTTGCTCCGCAGAGGCCGATGCCGATTCGTCGGTCGATACCTCAACCAGTTCCTCTTTTTTGTCCGGTTCTCTTTCTGGGGTGCCGGCATCCACGTCATCTACTTCGGGGGTTGCCTCTACCGCCGGCGGCTCGGTCTCAGCGGCGACCGCGGCCGCCTCTGCCGCCTTCAAAGCCTTGATCTTTGCCTTGTCCGGTATCAGGGTCATGTTCATGCTGCGGCCTTCTCGCCGTGGCTCTGACTCGATTTCGGACACGTCGGCAAGTGCGGCGATCATTTTGTCCAACAGGGCCGCACCCAATTCGGTATGAGTGATCTCGCGACCAAAAAACATGACGATGGCCTTGATCTTGTGGCCGTGCATCAAGAAGTTGCGGGCCTGGCGGATCTTCGTCTGAAAGTCGTGCTCATCGATCTTGATGCGAAACTTGACTTCTTTGACGACCGTTTTCGTCTGCTTCTTGCGTGCCTCCCGGTTACGGACCGACTGCTCGTATTTGTATTTGCCGTAGTCCATGAGCCGACACACGGGTGGATCGGCATTTGGCGACACCTCGACCAGGTCCATCTCCAGGTTCTTTGCCAGCCAGAGAGCCTCTTCGATTGATTTGACGCCAACCTGGCTCCCATCGGGTGCCACAACCCGAACTTCCTTGGCCCGGATTCGATCGTTTACGCGTGGTTCAGCGATGTTGGATGCTCCTTCGTATCGTCCACTCCTCTAGTTGTCGTGTGGTCGTTATCTGTCTTTGTCGGCCTGTTTTCGTTCTGGCCTCATACCACCGCAGTTGAGATAGCTCCCAACCGCCCATAGAAAAACGCAGCATGACTGCTGCGTTTCGCGGCATCGTGCTGCCGTTTGACTACGAATCCTCAAGATCGTCCTCAAGGATCGTCTGGCCGTGCTCGATGGTGTACCGGGACTCGCTTGAGCGGCCCGGTGGGAAGCAGCAGCTTCCACTTGCTCTATGGAAGCCTGGATTATATCGACCGCAAAGCGCGAATCGTATCGAGAACTGCAGAAGCCGCCTCCGTCCCCTTGTTCCCGGCACCCGGTGCGCTGCGTTCGCGAGCGTGTTCGAGCTTGCGAACCGTCAAAAGTGCGTTGCCAACAGGTACCCCGGTCTCGAGCATGACGTGCTGCAGGCCACGTGATGCCTCGGCTGCGATGAACTGATAGTGGTCGGTCTCGCCTTCGATCACGGCACCGATCGCGACCACTCCATCCACGCCATCGAGCGCCAGGGCCCTGGCGGCGAGCGGAAGCTCCCACGCTCCCGGAACCCTCACAACGGTCACTTCCCCCACATCAACCAGAGCCGCTTCGGCAGCCGACAGCAGACCTGCCGTGATGACTTCGTTGAATGCCGCGACCGCGATACCGATCCGCAAATCGGATGCCGATGTCAAAGCGAGTGGCCCATTTTTGTAGCTTTGGTGTTGAGATACTCGCGATTCGTTTCGCTGGTCGGCGCAATGAGCGCAACCGTATCCGTGACCTTGATACCCGCGAGCTCGAGACCCGCCCTCTTTTGGGGGTTGTTCGAGAGC
>JABDOU010000400.1 GCA_013043085.1 Acidimicrobiia bacterium | reverse complement strand
GTCCATACCCGCGAGCATCGCGTCCCGGGCTCTCTTCCTCATGCGACCACTGAATGCGGGCGCGAAGACCGGCGTATGAGTTGACGAGAATCGAAGAGAGGAGAACAGGATTGAACTCCGGGTTCCCCCGCAGAGCGATTCCGAACTCGGTCTCAGTCCCGATGACCTTGTGAATGGCCGTGGTCATTCTGTCCTCATATCTCTTCCCCGCTGCCCACAGCGACCCGGTATGTCGTTCCTGCGTTGTAGCTCAACCTTGAGCCACTGCTTTCGAGGCGATTGCCGCAGGCCGGAGAAGTCAGCTTAGAGGCGTGCAAGGCGAAACTGGCCTACAGATAGTGGACTGCCACATGCTCGACCGGCTGACCGGTCTAGAGGTATTGACCGGTCGATGTTGTCTCGATAGTCCGGCTCTCGCGGTCACCTTCGATGAGTGTTCGCACGTACACGATGCGCTCACCCTTCTTCCCACTGATCTTCGCCCAGTCATCAGGATTGGTCGTATTCGGCAGGTCCTCTTGCTCCCGAAACTCCCGCACGACTGATCCGATCAGATCGGCCGCCCGAATGCCACCGAGGCCTGTCTCGATCTCGCGCTTGATGGCTTCCTTCTTGGCGCGCCTCACCACATTCTCGATCATGGCCCCGCTGCTGAAGTCCTTGAAATACAAAACTTCTTTGTCGCCGTTTGCGTAGGTGACCTCGAGGAATCGGTTTTCATCGCTCACGTCATACATTGCATCGACGGCCGCATTCACCATTGCACTCATCATCTTCGGGCGATCGCCTCCGTGTGCCGCCAACTCCTCGGCGTCGAGGGGGAGGTTTTCTTTGAGATAGATGGAAAAGATTTGGCGGGCGGCCTCGTTGTTCGGCCGGTCGATCTTGATCTTGACGTCGAGCCTTCCGGGGCGAAGGATTGCTGGATCAATCAGATCCTCACGGTTGGACGCGCCGATGACAATGACATTCTTGAGTGCCTCGACACCGTCGAGCTCTGAGAGCAGCTGGGGAACGATGGTCGATTCGACGTCGGACGAGATTCCCGTACCGCGGGTGCGGAACAGACTGTCCATCTCGTCGAAGAACACGATGACCGGTACTCCCTCGTCCGACCGCTCCTTGGCCCGTTGGAAGATCAATCGGATCTGGCGCTCGGTTTCGCCGACATACTTGTTCAGGAGCTCAGGACCCTTGATGTTCAGGAAGTACGACCTGGCGTCAGCGTGACCTTCTTTTTCGGCCACAGCCTGTGCGAGGTTGTTTGCGACTGCCTTCGCTATCAGAGTTTTCCCGCAACCGGGAGGACCGTAGAGCAAGATGCCCTTTGGTGGCTCGAGCTGATACTGGACGAAACGGTCTTTGTGCACGAACGGAAGCTCGACGGCGTCTCTGATCATCTCAATCTGATCAGTCAGACCACCGACCCGATCGTACGTCACATCCGGAACCTCTTCGAGGACCAGTTCTTCGACCTCAGGCCGAATCAACCGCTCGAGCACGAGGCCGGTCTTTGGCTCAATGCGAACATGGTCTCCCACCCTGACGAATTCGCCGACCATGGGTTCTGAGCGGCGCACTACCCGCTCCTCATCTCCGCGCGAGAGAATCAAGATTCGCTCTTCGTCCATGATGTCTTTGACCGTTACGACGTCTCCCTGGATGGTGAAGTCGCGTAGGTCGACCACGTTGTAAGCCTCGTTCAAAAGGACTTCCTGTCCCCGCTCAAGGCTTTTGATCTCGATCGTCGGCTCTACATTCACGCGAAGTTTGCGGCCGCCTGTGAACACGTCTGCCGTGCCGTCGGCGTTGATGCCCAGAATCGTTCCAAAAGGGTTCGGGGGTGAGGTGAGTTTCTCTACTTCATCACGAAGTATGGCAAGCTGCTCGCGTGTTTCCTCGAGTGCCACGCTGAGCTTCTCGTTTTGGGACGCGGCCTGGGACAGTTGTCCCTTGGTCTCGAGGAGTCGCTCTTCGAGCACCCGGACCCGGCGGGGAGAGTCTTGCATACGGCGGCGCAAGATCATGATCTCATCCTCGAGATTCCGGATCGTCGCCCGGAGCTCGGCCACGTCTCTGGCTTCGTCGCTCATAGGTTCCTTATCGGTCGGTTGACTGCCCTGAATAAGCAGTATACGAGTGGGTCAAGATAGGGAATCGAACCGCGAAAAACGCGGTAATGGCTCCCAGGTTTTGACATCCAGCGGGGTCGAAAGGCGAAGGCAGCTCCCCCAATCACTCTCACAATCAGTCCCCACTATCACTCGTGTCGGCCCCTCATATCGCTTGTGCAACGTGCACAGATCAACCTATTCGACCGATGGTAAACCGAGCCGATGAATGAAAAAGGCGCCAAAGGCGCCCATTTCCCACATATCGAAGACCTGGATCAGGGTTCGATGAAGATGCACTCACCGGGGCATTCTTCGGCCGACTCGACAACGAGATCTTCCTGGCCGGATGGCACCACAGCGAGGCCTTCGGCGCCTTCGGGGTTGCCCTTTTCGGCCGCGAAGACTTTTTCGCCTTCGCGAACATACGCCAGGCCATCGTCGAGCAATACGAACACATCGGGCGCGATCTCTTCGCAGAGACCGTCTCCGGTGCAAAGATCTTGATCAATCCAAACTTTCACATCGAACCCTTTACTTCATCAGCTACGTACTGCTGCTTCTGGCTGCCGTCATCCGGCTGCTCTCTTTACGTCGTCAACGATTGTACTCCGCCGCCGGCACTGTCTCGATAGTTCTCATGGAGCGCCTGCCAGCTTGCGAGCGAAGGTCAAGAATCCGGTGTGGCCGATCATGCGATGATCGGGCCTCACCGAACGGCCCGAGACATTCCAGGTGCGCTGCATGACCTCGAGATGCGTTACGTCGGCGAAGGTTCCCGCCTCGTCGAGTGCATCCTGGATCAGCTGGAGCTGAGGCACCGTCGGAACGTAGGTGGTCAGCACCCCGCCCGGTTGCATCGCTGCAGCCACCGCGGGGACAACTGCAAAGGGCTCCGGAAGATCGAGCACGACTCGATCGGGTCGAACCTCTTCGACAGCATCGACGACTTCGCCGATACGGAGCTCGATCCATTGAGGGATCGCACCGAAAAAGCGTTCGATCGTCTTGGCCGCGTGGGCAGCATGGTCCTCTCGCCGCTCAACCGAAACGAGGTGCCCACTTTGACCGATAATGCGACCTAATGCGCAGGTGAGCGCTCCCGAACCGGTCCCTGCCTCGACGACAGTTTGTCCAGGAGCAATATCTCCCCAGATGATGATATGGCCCATGTCCTTGGGGTACACGACCTGAGCCCCACGCTTCATCTTGAGCACGAAGTCGGCGAGGCGAGGATGGAGCGCAGTCAGCTTGGCTCCCGCGCTCGATTCCACCGTGCTGCCCGAGTCGAGGCCGATGATCTCGTCATGAGGTACGAATCCCCGATGAAAGTGGAACTGGCTCCCCGGGAAGAGCTGAACCAGATACTTGCGATCCTTGGGATCGATCAGCATGCACTGATCGCCCGCCTCGAATTTCACGATTTCATTCGGATCTCGAGCCGACAGAAAGCGCACGTGGCTCCGGTCGTAGGCTGCCCGCACGACTGACAGATCGTGAGTTCTGGTTGTTCAGTCGCGAAGCGATCAGACACCCGTTCCAGATAGCCGAAGAGAAATCTGTGTTTGGCGCCTGGTGCCCGGTCCTCGAGTTCGTTTAGCCATTCCTTCATCTTGATTCCCGTATTGCCCTCGACCATGGGGCACTCTTCAACCTCGTAATCGATGCCATTCAGTACGCAATAGGCGGCAGTTTCGCGCTCCGCCAACCGAATCAGGGGTTTGACCTTGCGGATCAGTCCGTCTTTCGAGGCCGACAGAACCGGGTGTTGTCTGCCGATGTACTCCGTGTTCCACTGCAACACGTTGCCCATGAGTGTCGCGGCCTCATCGTCGAGGTTGTGGCCCATCACGAGTGCGTCGTACTTGCCGTCCAGGGCAGCCTGGTTGAGGATGTAACGCTTCGACAGACCACAGACCGAGCATGGGACGCGTTTCGTTTGCGTCGCCGCCTCGGGAATGGTGAATCCATAGCGGGTGGAGAGATCGACGATCTCGAGCTTCAAGCCCCGATTTGAAGCAAACGTTTCGCAGTATCTGCGGCTGACGTCGCTATATGCGTGATCGTCGACACCCCCGATACCAAGTTCGAGATAGACCCCATCGACGCCGTAGCCGAGCTTCGTCAGAATGTCCCAGAGCGCCAGGCTGTCTTTTCCTCCCGAGACGCCAAGCAGCAGGCGGTCACCGGGTTTGATCATGTCGAAGTCCTTGATGGCCTTCTCGACCTGACGAATCGCATGCTCGGTGAAGTGTTCCGGACAGAATGCCGCGTTGTGCCGCCTGATCTTGATCGCAGCTTTGCCCTTACACACCCGACATTTCATCGAGATGAGATCCTGTCAGAATCGTCAGCCACCCGAAATCACCGGCCGCAGCTCTATGACGTCGTCTGGCTCGAGGTGCTCAGATGACATGAGGAGTTCGCCGTTGCGAATGACCAGCACCGTATCGGGAAGGATGTCCAGGCGTTTGAGCACGGAGCTCACGGTTGACAGACCATCGACCTCCACCTCCCGAGTGGGATGGCGAAGAACGACCTTCATCAGCTGGTCAGTACCCCGGCAAGCACGGTCAGCACCATGCCGAGCACGACGACGACAGCCACAATCTGCACAAATTTTTGGCGGTTTTTAAACACGGCTCGAAAGCCTAACCTGCAAAGCGTGAACTTCTACCGCTACGCCATCGCACAGCTGTTCAAGTCGACCAGAACGCGGCAGTCTCCGTGGATCATCGGATTCTGGGCGGGTGCCTCGGTCTTCAGTTGGCTTAGAAAACGCACCGCTCCCAAGAAAGTCCGGTTGACGCGAAAGACTCTGAAACCCGGAGCGAGCTACATCGTGAGGGTTCCCAAGGGTGAAGGTCCGGTCGGATCGGATCTCTCGGCAATTA